>CAZFUO010000229.1:0-1097 GCA_964522065.1 uncultured Bacteroidales bacterium
ACTACGGATGTTTTCGAAAAACGTATAGCAGCACTCGAAGGCGGAGTTACAGGTCTTGCAACATCATCAGGACAATCAGCGCAATTCATCGCACTAAACAATATACTTCAGGCCGGAGACAATTTTGTTTCTACCAACTATCTCTACGGAGGCACTTACAACCAGTTTAAAAATCAGTTTAAACGCCTTGGAGTTGAAGTCAAATTCACAAAAAATGACGAACCCGCTTCTTTCGAAGAGTTAATAGACGACAATACAAAAGCAATATACCTCGAAACAATTGGTAATCCGGAATTGAACGTACCAGACTTTGACGCTATAGCTGCAATTGCAAAAAAATATGACATTCCGCTTATCGTTGACAATACATTCGGAGCAGGCGGTTACTTTTTCAGACCAATTGAACACGGCGCAGCTGTAGTTGTAAGCTCTGCTACAAAATGGATAGGTGGTCACGGTACATCTCTGGGAGGAATAATCGTCGATAGTGGAAAATTCAATTGGGGAAACGGAAAATTCCCCTCATTCTCAGAACCTTCCGAAAGCTATCACGGACTTGTATTTTCTGATGTATTCGGTGAAAACGGCCCATTCGGAAATATAGCATTCAATATCAGAGCAAGAGTTGAAGGCTTGAGAGACTGGGGTAATGCAATAAGCCCATTCAATTCATTTATGTTGATTCAAGGCATCGAAACCCTTTCACTAAGAGGCGAACGTCATGCTCAAAATGCTCTTGCACTTGCAGAATGGCTTGAAAACCACCCAAAAGTAGAATATGTAAACTACCCCGGTCTGAAAAGCAGCAAATACTACGAACTAGCAAAAAAATATTTTAAAAACGGAGCAGGCGGAGTACTTACTTTCAAAGTTAAAGGCGACCCATCAAACGCAGACAAACTGATAGACAGAGTAAAATTACTCAGCCACCTTGCCAACGTCGGTGATGCAAAATCGCTTATTATTCACCCATCTGCGACCACCCACGAACAACTTTCAGTTGAGGAACAAAAAGCCTCAGGTGTCGAACCCGGCCTCATTAGAATCTCAGTAGGGCTCGAACATATAGAAGACATAAAGGCGGATTTGGAGCAGGC
>CAZFUO010000229.1:1197-4248 GCA_964522065.1 uncultured Bacteroidales bacterium
GAATCTCAGTAGGGCTCGAACATATAGAAGACATAAAGGCGGATTTGGAGCAGGCGTTTAATGATTAATGCCAGGCGTTCGCTAGCGCTCACTAAGTGCCAACGAAAAGCCTTCGGCTTTTCTAATGCCAGGCGGCTTCGCCTAAATGCCAAACGTTCGCTGGCGCTCACTAAGCGCCAGCGATCTTGTTTGATTATATTAGATTCTATATTTCATACTCTTTATTCAGAAGTTTTCACATGCTTGAAAAACTACGATTTTGTGTTAGCATTAAAACGCAATCGTATTGCATTAAATCGAGGTCTCGTTAGCCTTAACTGAAAACACCGCCAAAGCATAAAAAAAATGCTACATTCATAACAAACTCCCTTTCTTTTTTCCGAAAATACAAAAAATAGACGTGAACTGATTACATTTCTCAACTCACTAGATTTCCTAATAAGCATTCGAGAAGATTGTATAATACAAAATGGTCACACTGGTAGGCAAGCTTCTTTACTATGCATATAGATTTTAAGGTAATATTTTAACAAAGTACAAAACTCCATTCTTTTGAACAAAATTACATGTAAGTTTACATAAAAAAATTTAACTTGCATTTTTTTAAATTAATCTAAACACTAATACCTTCTTATGAAATCACATTCTATTGTGCTTTTATTGATATTGTTATATTTTTCCTGTTCGAAGATATCTGAAACAGAACAAATATTGGAATCTGCGGGAAATAACCGCATAGAATTGGAGAAAGTATTAACTTATTATAAAAAAACAAAAGACGAGAAAAAGTTAAAAGCGGCAAAATTTCTAATCTCATATATGGGATACGGTAAATATTCGTATGAGGGAGCAATCGTAACACATTACGATACTATAGTTTCAATTTTTGACTCTTTAAGAAACTCAGGAATCATCGTCGGAGATCCTCCTGTTATAAAAGAGGCATGGGATCGCTTGAATCACCAGTACGGGCCTATCAATATATCTGAACTAACTACCATCTTAGACAATAATACTTTAACTTCTGATTTTTTGATTCAAAACATAGATAGTGCTTTTGCTGCTTGGGAGCACTCTGCTTTTTACAACCCAGAAAATATTGAACTTTTTTACGAATATATTCTTCCTCACCGAGTGATGCATGAACCTGTTGAAAAATTCAGGGTATATTACCGTAATAAATATAAATCACTTACAGACACAATAAAGAACGCTAAAGAACTTGTCCGGGCTTTCCAACAAGAATTAACGTGGAAAGAGCAATACAGGACAAGCGCGCTCCTTTGGAATTACCCTCTAGAATTTTCTATCGAACAGATGGAACGTGCACACAGAGGCTCTTGCAGGCAATTAACACCGTGGATGACGCTAATCTTGCGAGCATGCGGCTATCCGAGCAGTATCGATCGTGCTGTTTGGGCCAATCGAAGTCAGGGACACATGTGGAATGTCTTGTTTTTAAATGACGGAAAGTTTTACCCGTTTAATACATTGGAAGATACTATAGAATTTGCCTATAAACCCGCTAAAATATTCCGTAAAACCTATAGTTACGAATGGAATTTTTTAAAAGGGATAAGTGGCAATGATATTCCTGGGTCTTTGATTCAACTTGATGAAAAAGATGTTACCCATGAATATGTAAATGCTTATGATATCACTGTTACTATTAAATTTCCCGTACCTTTGTATAAACACAAAAAGCATGCGGTAATATGTGTTTTTGATAATAGAAATTGGCGTGTGGTATATTGGGGAAAAATCAGGTCAGGAAAAATGTATTTTAAAAATATGGCTGCAGATGTTGCATATATTGGCGCCTATTATGATAAAGGGCGCATAGTACCTGCTACCGAACCTTTTGTATTACATTCCAATGGCCAGATTGAATTTTATAAAGCAGACTCGGAAAAGACTATCACACTGACATTAGAACGCAAATTCCCACGTTTCAAAAGAGTAGAAGATCATGCATGGGGAGTTCGTCGAGCCAATGCGGAAGCCTCTAATAATCCACAGTTTAAAGATTCTGTATGTTTTTTCTCTGTTTATAACATCCCTTTTAATTTTGCCGATTCGCTGGTAAACGATAAGCGTAAATTCCGTTATATACGTTTTAACTCTTCAACATACAGGAATGCAAATTTCGCGGAAGTTGAATTTTACGGAAAAAAGAATGAAACAGCAGTTGAAAAAAAACTAACGGGCAAGATAATAGGTTTCCCGGATATTGATGTTAAAGATGAATACCCATACACCCACGCTATGGATGGAGATCTGGAAACATATTTTTCAAAACCAAAGAATACGGTAGGCTGGGTAGGCTTAGATTTAGGAAGGGGGAATGAGCGGATTATAACCCGAGTTCGATTCTGTCCACGTAGTGATACCAATTTCATATTGAAGGGAGATATCTATGAATTACTGTATTGGGATACAAGCAGATGGCGAAGTCACGAAACCAAAAAGGCTGTTCAGTACAACAGCATTGATTTTGAGAATGTCCCTTCAGGTTCCTTATATCTATTGAGAAACCTCTCGAGAGGTATAGAAGAAAGGATATTTACCTATGAAAACTGTAAACAGGTATGGTGGTGAATGTAAAATGTAATCTTATTATGAAAACTTTAAATCTGTACATAAAAAAAGGAGGTGATATGAGAAAGGTATAAGGTAAAAAAAACATGTATATTTTAATGCTGTTGAAATGATAAATACAGTACGATTCAGAAATTTTTAATCTAATACTTAAATAAATATGAAAAAATTAGCATTAATAACAACGACTGTGATTGTATGTTTTCTTGCAGCTCTAAATGTAACAGTTGCATTTAATAGCGAAGAAGGTTTAGATATATCCCTAAAAGATATTGAAGCGCTTGCATGGATTGAGATTGCTCCAGGAGTATGGATACCTGAACCTGGGGATAATCCTGATGATAACAACTCAAATCCGGAATATAACTCTTTGGATTGGGAATGGGATGATTGTGAATACTGCAGGCAATGGCTTAAAGGAGGAAACTATCCTCTTGATTATTCAGATATGTG
>CAZFUO010000230.1:0-4228 GCA_964522065.1 uncultured Bacteroidales bacterium
AGGTAAGCTGCATTATGGTATTTCTCAGGGAGTTATTAGCGATAAATTTAATCCTAACGATTTGGGTTATTTGCAACATAATAATGAGGTTTCGACTGAGGCCTATGTTTACTATCAGGAAGTAAAGCCTTTTTGGATAATCAGGGAAGTTAACGGAAATATATGGACTGATTATTCAAGATTGTATAATCCTAATGCATTTTCAAACTGGAGAAATGGTTATAATTTTAATGTGAATTTTAAGAATAATATTTCAATTAATATGAACGGTGGCATTCAGGGTAACACAAATGACTATTACATTACCAGAGTTCAGGGACGCTTTTACAGAAGTAATGCTCACTGGTGGAATAATTATAATTTTAATTCAGATTGGAGAAAGCCATTAAGCTTTTATCTGCATTTAGGTCATTCAAACAGGTTTGATAGTAATGAACATGGTTTATTTGGTGATGCTGAAGTAGAATGGAGAATAGGTCAACACCTGAAATTAAACTATATGAGTGGTTTTAATAATTCATATAATGAATATGGTTTTGTAGATAAAAACTCACAGGGTGACAGTATAGTTTTTGCTAACAGAAATGTTTACAGACTATCTAATGTGGTAAATATATCTTATGTTATTAATAATAAGACTAGTGTAAATATGCGTACCAGACATTATTGGTCGGGTGCTGTAAATAAAGATTATTATTTATTGCAAAATAATGGAAGTTTATCAGGATATGCTGATTACTCTGAAGATAAAGATATGAATTACAATGCCTTGAATGTTGATTTAAATTTCAGATGGGTTTTTGCTCCGGGCTCTGAATTGTGTCTGGCATGGAAGTGTGCATCGGTTTCGACAAAGGATGACGTTAATAAGAATTATTGGTCAAACTTGAAGAATAGTATTAATGAACAAGCAAATAGCCTGTCAGTCAAAGTTTTGTATTACATTGACAGTAACAGGCTATTTAAATCAAAGTCTTAATCTTTTTATTTTACTTCAAACTCGTAAAGTGCACAAGATTCTTTTACAGGAAGCTGATAAATTAATCTTACTTTGCCGGTTTCGACGGGTTCGAATGTCATGGTGTTGAGGGCATCTTTAACAGATTTGTATTCTGTCATATTCTTAACTTTTGCCCAATTGCCTGATGCATCCTGATATTCGATTCTCCAGTATAAAGGTATTCTGCATCCTCCCCAAGGTCCGTCATCAAACCAGTATATGTTTGCAACAGAAATTTTTTCTGGTTTTTCAAACTGATACTCAATCCATTCTGTACTGTTAGCTTTTGGCCATAAAGAGTAAAACGGTACTTTTCTATCATTTGAATGTGCAGGCCAAAAACCATCGTTAACGCTACTCAATGAACGATTTGGTGAAGATGCTCTTACTTTAGCTTTTGTACTGATAGTTGGTAGAGGTAGAGGCTTGGTGCTTTCGAGGTTTCGGGGTATCCAAACTGCCATTTCACCTTCACCTCTGTTTGCCCAGGTATAATAAGGTACAGCGGTCAATAATTTGTCTTCAACAACAATTTGTTGATTTTCATCTCTTTTTGCTGCTTTGGCTCTGGCTTCAAGGCGTACAACACCGTTAAGTAGTGCTGGTTCAAAACCTTTTGCAGTTACAGGAACTCCGTCAAAAAGTACTGAGTTTAATACTTTTTCATCATTGTCAGGCCATTCAAGACAGTAAACAATAGGACCTCTTTCGAGAGATACTTTGCCAAGGTCGTCTTCAACTTTTTCGTTTGCAACAACTCTTTTTACTTCCATAGGGAAATCAATCTCTACGCTATCGCCCTTTTTCCATTTTCTGTCTATTGTAATATATCCGTCTTCACCAATAAGATAGGCTGATTCAGCTCCGTTTATTTTTAGTTTAACCGGTTGATCTTTTGGATTGAGGTATGAATAAAGGTCACTTGGAACGGGTTTATTTCTAGCCCAACCCGGAACTCTTAGTTTAACAGCATATTTTTTGGATTTTTTTGGAGTAAAAGTGAATTTAACATTTCCATCCCATGGGTAGTTGGTTTTTTGTGTAACATGAACTTTGTTACCTGCAACATCTATGTCAGATTCACTGTCAACAAAAAGGTTAACGTAAAGCATATTGTCTTTGTGTGCATAAACATAACCTGGTACTGACGGTATAAAACGGCATATATTACTTGGACAACATGCACAACCAAACCATGCGCTGCGACTGTGCTGACCTACTGATTCAAGTGGGTTAGGGTAGAAGAATCTGTTACCTGACAGACTTACACCTGATAAAACACCATTGTATAATGTTCTTTCGAGCACATCATAATATTTTGCATCTCCATGAAGAAGGAAGAGTCTGTGATTCCAGTAAACATTACCAATGGCAGCACATGTTTCGCAATAAGCTGACATATTTGGTAATTCATAATTTCTACCGAAAGCTTCACCGCTACCTGTAGCGCCGATACCACCGGTTATATAAAGTTTTTTACCTGCAACATTTTCCCAGATTTTGTTGATTGCTTTAAGATAGCTGTCATTGCCCGTTAAAGCTGCAACATCAGCCATTCCGGAATACATATAGGTTGCTCTTACAGCATGACCTACAGCTTCATCTTGTTCGATGACAGGCTTGTGTGTCTGGCTGTATTCGCCACTTTTGCCTTTGCCTTTAAGGTCAAGGAAATATTTTGCCAGATCCAGATATTCTTTTTTTCCTGTTACTCTGTACATTTTCACGAGTCCCATCTCAACAATTTGGTGACCGGGTTCGTAAGCCAGCTTGCCGGGTCCAAAATCTTTAACCAACAAATCAGCATTTTTTACTGCAACATCAAGCAGACTTCTTTTGCCTGTAGACAAAAAGTGTGCAGCTGCGGCTTCAAATAAGTGACCACAGTTATAAAGTTCGTGACTTAGATCGGGGTCTTTTTCCCAGCGCTTTTCACCTACCCATTCATGTAGTTTTCCAGGTTCACCGGCAGTTCTGGCTGTATAAAGATAACCGTCTGCTTCCTGAGATTTCTGAATAAGATCTATTAGAGTATCCATTCTGAGTTCAAGCTCTTTATTTGGAAACATTTGTATAGAGTATGATGCTCCTTCCAGAATCTTGTAGATGTCAGTATCGTCAAAAGTAAACTGAGTGTTGAAATATCCGGGCATAAGCTTGGCTGCCTTTTTAAAGTTATCAACTCTGCCTGTAATATAACATTGATGTAATGCAATTGGAATTGTAACGCTCTGATTTTGTTTTATCCTGGGTGCCCAGAAATTGTCATTAAGTTTTACGGTAACAAAAGGTACCGGTTGTATAGGATAATCCTTTTGTATAGCCTTGTCTGATTTTGCCTGAACAAAGGCCGTAGACAGACACAATGAAGCCAGAATAATTGATAAGATTTTTCTCATGGTTTTTATTGTTTTGTTTTATCGTAAAGTTCAAAGATCTTTTTTTCATCAAGAGAACAATCATACAAACTCAGAGAGTTAAGATTTCCCCTGAAAGGATTTTCCCTGTCAAATTTTGCACCCAAATTTACTGTTTTGCCCTGACTTAACCTCAGGAATATATTTTTTTCGGATACCTTTTTGCCGTTTAAATATATTTTTTCCAAATAACCGTCAAAACTAACAGTTAAGTGAAACCACTCATCTTTTAAGCTTGTACTTTTTAGTCCCTGGTCTTCAAAAGACCCGTGATGCATTATTATACCTCTTTCGTGGTTGGTGCCGTAACCGAAAATAACCTTTTCAATTTCGCCCCAGGCATCATTTAGATCTAGTAAGTATTCAAACTCCTTTGCATTTGGGGCATTTATCCATGCCATAATGGTATATGGTGTCTTTCCAGACATATTTGATGGTAAAGAGAAGTCCGATTTAAAGTGCTGACTACCGTCAAAGCTGAATGCTTTTTTATTTAAAATGCTTTTTACAGGTAGTTTACCGGCTACAGATTTAAATGTTCCCTCTGCTTTATTTGTAAGTTTAATCTCTTCGAGTAAGTCACTTTCTTTATAAAGGTCTGCGTTTATTTCAAAGATTAACCCTTTGCTTTTCTCAGCTGACACAAGTGATTGACCGTTAAACCTTTCCTCGTTTTGAACAAAGGCATCATTGTTTTCGGTAAAAACTTTAATATTCCATATTGCCGGAAACAGACCGCTTTTTTCATTTCCTGTTACAGTAAGTTTTACGTATCTGGCCTGAGTATTTCCCAAATCAATCATTGGGCTTC
>CAZFUO010000231.1:0-4213 GCA_964522065.1 uncultured Bacteroidales bacterium
CAATACCTGAAAAAATTACCGGTAGAGTTATGAATTGTTCGACAACAGATTTTGAAACTGTATTTGCAATTCCAAATTCTCCAATGATATATTTGGCAATAAAAAAGGCTACGAAGTTAAAACTCGCAGCCCATAAAACAGCCAAAAATGGCGACAAAACCTTTGTAGATACAATAGTTGCTATAGAATTAGCTGCATCATGAAAACCATTGATGAAGTCAAAAACCAAAGCAAGAGCAATAACAGTGATCAGTAAAGTCATACTTTATAAATTTATGGCTTAAACATGCATAATTTGCATTTATAGCCTGTTTCCCTCGTTTCCCTTTTTTTAATCGCACGCAAATTTACAAAAATATACAAAACTTATGCGTTTTTAACTGTTAATTTCCGGTCTTTTTTGTGACTTTTTTTCTTCGGTAAATACAATGGTCCAAATCGCAAACGCTGCAAGAATATGGATTTTTTCTTGTATGAGTACCCAGCCCGATAATTCCACTTACCGATTTAATCGGAAGCATTAATGAAGAAGGAGTAAGGCTGATGCCACAAAAATTTTCAGGTAGAAATTTCCATAAGTTTTGTTGTTCTTTTACCAGCCAGCCGCAATATCCCGGGCTGTACCTGTTAGTACAGTGTAATCCTTGTTTTTCTGCTTCATGCCTTATGCTTTCATGAATAATATCCATGGCTTTTTCTACAGCAACAGTACCAAGTGTATCAACAAAAAAGGCTTTTAATGGGTCGCCTTCTTTCATGTATTTGTCATAAATTACTCTGACACCGGGTCCGGCAGTACAAGCAAAAACTATAATTTTCTCAGCCTTTTGCATTTGTCTGGTTATGATTTTTCCGGTATTGAAGTTGATTTCATTTATCATCATACTTTCATCAGCGCAGTTAAAGTTCTCAAAAATATTGTATCCGCCCTTAGCTGCAATAAAATGCTTTCCTTCATCGATTATTTCCTGTAGAATATCAGTAAAATCTTCTATGCCAGCGGTTTCGTCGGGGCAGATTTCAATGATATCTTTTATGGTAATATCGAGCTGAGTGTAATCGAAAATAAATTGGGTCGTTTCCATTTGCTTAAAATTCTGCTGCAATTCTCAGATTTAATCTTAGTCCGGTAAGATAACTTGGTACAGCATATTGAATATTACTGATGTCTGTAATCCAGTAATATGAGTTAGTATTTTTTATATCAAAAAGATTAAAGCAGTCCAAACCTATCCAGATTTTTTTAAAATTACCTGCCAGTTTGCCCTGCATTAACCTGTCTTCTCCTCTTGTAAAAACTCTGGATAAGCCTATGTCCAGTCTTCTGTAAGGTGGCATTCTCAGCGTATAAAGACTTCTGTCACCCGAAGGAGGCCCGAAAGGTAAGCCGTCTGCCCAAATAAGTTTTAGATTCATTATAAGCTTTTGATAATTTGGGAAGTAGTCCTGAAAAAATACCGAGAAATTATATCTCTGTTCGTTTGGTCTGGGTATAGTGAAACCGCTCATTGTCTCCTTACTGCTCATTAATGAAAGGCTTATCCAGGAGTCAGTTCCCGGAACAAACTCACCAAACAATTTCATATCAAGGCCGGCCGTGTAGCCTTCGGCAAGATTCTTTCCTGCATACCTTACTCTTACATTATCAACTGTATAAGGTACCAGATTACTCATGTCTTTATAGTAAGTTTCGGCCGTGAACTTAAAAGGCCTGTCAACCCAAATGAAATGATAATCCATTCCTGCAACAAACTGAACAGTCTTTTGGGCTCTTATATTTTTATTTAAAATAATTCCCGTAACTCCATATTCAGTCAGAGTATCTCTTAATTCTTTGTAAAAAGGAGCCTGATAATATACCCCTGATGATAATCTAAATGCAAAATCTTTTTCCCAGGCAGGTAAAAACGAAACAGAAGCCCTGGGACTCAGCAGGGTCTCATTATTGAAATCCCAGTAATTGCTTCGCAACCCTGCATTTATTACAAAAAGCCCCTTTTCATTTCTGAACTTCCAAACATCATTGACATAGGCTGTAACTCTGTTACTCTCCATCTCAACCCTGGACTTCATAAAATAAACGGTGTTTATTTTATTATCACTAAATGGTAGAAGATAGCCGGATGAGTCCCTTACTTCCCACTCTCTGAGATTGTCAGAAATAATTTCCCTTTGATAACCCAATCCCCAATTAATATTATGAAGCCCCTGTTTGAAATTACCTGTATGAGTAAGATTGAAAACTGTAGCAACAAGATTGTTTCTTGCATGTTCATGATAAGTACCAATACCTATAAGATTGGTATTCAGAGTATCTTCTTTGTTGTTTTTAATTGGTGTCTCATTCAGCCAGTATTGACCAGTTATATCATAATTCTCATTTTCATCAGTTCTGAATGCAGTAGCCTGCAAACCCAGTTTTAATTTGTCTGAAAATGTTTTGTCAAGAGTAAGCGATCCAAAAGCCGTTTGAAACAAATCAACTTCTTTACCATCAAAATAAACTTCATAACTATATTTATTCTGAAAAGTCCCAAAGCTTGTTTCCATAGAATCAGGCTTAAACTGATAGCTGTTTCTTGAAAAATTCCCCAAAAAGCTCAGCTCAGTCCCCGGGCTAATCTTCCAGGTCATATAGTTTTGATAATCAACAAAAGAAGGATTATATTGACCTTTGGTGTCAAGCGAACCAAGCAGATATGCATTTGTCTTATATCTGAAACCGTGAATCTGGGTAAATTTACCATTTTTCGAAGCCTGACCAAGATAGAGGTTTGCACCCAAAAAACTTAACGATCCAAAAGCTTCAAATTTTTCAGGTTTCTTATATTTAATATCCAGGACCGAAGACATTTTATCACCATAAGATGCATCAAATCCCCCGGAAGAAAAATTTACTTCTCTTACCATTTCGGGGTTTACAAAACTGAGGCCTTCCTGCTGACCTGCTCTGATAAGTAAAGGCCTATAAACCTCGGTTCCGTTGACATAAACAAGATTTTCGTCGTAATTACCTCCTCTTACCGAGTACTGAGAGCTTAGTTCGTTGTTGGAACTAACTCCTGCAAATGTTACCAAAAGGGCTTCAATACTGCCTCCTGTGGCATCAGGAAGTAATCTTACTTTTCCTGCATCAATGCTTTCCATATTGGTTGAGCGTCTTTGTCTTCCTTCAATGGTAATTTCATTTAAGTCGGTACTGGCAACAGACATTATTACATTTACTCTAAGTTGCTTGGCTTGTGCAGGTATAATTCTGGTCGTAGTTTGATATGAAAGGCAGCTGTATCTTAACATTACGGTGTCAGTAGCAGGTAAAGTAATTGAGTAAAAGCCTTCATGGTTGGTAATGCTACCTTTTAAAGTCTTTAAGTCAAGTATATTGACAAGCTCAATACCTCTGCTTTGCCTGTCAAGAACAAAGCCGGAAACCGTTACTGTCTCAGCAGCATTCATTTTAAAAATGAACTGTAAAACAATAATACTGATAGCAAAAAGATATCTTTTAAAAGTCATTAATTGCAAATAATGTATGTTAACGGCATTTATCTGCACCGTCAATGTCAGGGCAAATCTAAGGAATTAAACGTATATTTGCAGAAAAAAGTATGGAGAATCTTCTGGATTTACTACGCAACAGACGTAGTACAAGAACTTTTGCAGAAACCCAAATAAGTCCTGAGTTGGTAGAAATGTTAATGAAAGCTACATTAATGTCACCATCATCAAAACGGACCAACCCCTGGCAATTTATAATGGTTGAAGACAGCACTTTGCTTAAAACTCTGTCTGAATGTAAAAAGCACGGAAGTCAATTACTTGCGGGTTCGGCATTGGCTGTTGTTGTGATTGCAGATCCTGAAAGAAGTGATGTGTGGATAGAAGATGCTTCGGTAGCATCAATAGTAATGCAACTTGAAGCTGAAGACTTGGGTCTGGGTTCTTGCTGGGTGCAGATCAGAAAAAGACAAACGGCAGAAGGAGAAGACTCAGAGACCTATGTCAAACGCCACCTTGAAATACCGGAAAACTTCAGAGTTCTAAGTATAATAGGCCTTGGTGTGAAACAAAACGAATCAAAACCATTTGACGAGTCAAAGCTGCAGTGGGAAAAAGTATTTATAAACAAATACGGAAAAACAGAATAAGTTGAAAATTACATTGTTAGGTGCCGGAAATCTGGCTACTCAACTTGGTCTCGCTTTAATACAAA
>CAZFUO010000232.1:0-4188 GCA_964522065.1 uncultured Bacteroidales bacterium
CGCTAAATGTCAAGACAATGGCAATAGCTGCCAGGGTTAGTTTTTTCATTTGGTATTAGATTTAAGATTGATATTTTTCAGACAGCTTTAAAACTTATATCAAGGCTTTTTACTGAATGTGTCAGTGCGCCGACTGAAATATAGTCAACCCCGCATTCGGCATATTGTCTCAGGTTAGAAAAGGTTATACCTCCCGAAGATTCGGTTTCGTATTTACCATTAATTCTTTTTACAGCCTCTTTAGTATTTTCGATATTGAAATTGTCAAGCATAATGCGGTGAACACCACCATGTTTGAGTACTCTTTCGAGTTCGTCAAAATTTCTTACTTCAATTTCAATTTTCAGATCTTTGCCTTTTTCCTTAAGGTAGTCGTTAGCTCTTTTTATAGCATTTTCGATACCGCCAGCAAAGTCAACATGATTGTCTTTTAGTAAAATCATATCATAAAGACCTATCCTGTGGTTTACACCTCCGCCAAGTTTAACTGCTTCTTTTTCAAGCAATCTCATGCCGGGAGTGGTTTTGCGGGTATCTAAAACTCTTGTAGATGTTCCTTCGAGTTCTTTTACATATTTTCTTGTAGTGGTTGCAACACCGCTCATTCTCTGCATGATGTTAAGCATAAGACGTTCAGTCTGTAAAAGTGAGTGAATTTTTCCTTCAACCTCAAATACAATATCGCCTGGCTTAACTTCGCTGCCGTCCTGAATAAATACTTCTACCTTTAGCTCGGGATCGAAAAAATTGAAAACTTCTTTGGCAACTTCAACTCCTGCCACAACACCTGCTTCTTTGATAATCAGCCTTGATTTTCCCATGGCATCAGCCGGAATACTCGATAAAGTTGTGTGGTCTCCATCACCTATATCTTCTGCAAACGCACGTTGCAAAAACGGAATAAGATCTTCTCTCATTTTATTAAATTTACAATTCATGCAAAAGTAGTAAAAACATGTTTATGAGTTTTGATTTTTCTTAAAGTTTTCGGCTTGTTCGAAAATTTCAACATAGACTTCGTCTCTTTCAACAGGAGGGTAGCCAAACTCGTCAAGTAAGAGTATAAGGCCCACTTTTAATGCTGACTTGATATCATCTCGCTTTTCCCAATCCGGAAATCTTGCCTGACTGTCAACCAAAACTTTCACAGCCTTGGCAAGATCAATCATTTTATCTTCCGGATAAATGAAGTCATACTTTTTACAAAGTTCCTTAAGTATATCATAAAAAGCTTTTTCTTCAAAGTCTATACCCAATTCATCACCAGCTGAGAACTCTTTATGAACTTCCCATATCAAGTCAGTTAAGGCATTAGCCATTTCTTCATAGACTTCGCTTCTCAAAATATCATTAGCCTCACGATTATTATATCGTTCAACCAATGCCTGCATCTTTTTTGTAAAGTCTATTCCTTTTACCCGGTTAACTTTTCTGATGTCTTTAATAACCCTGGCAAGCAACTGTTGAAGTAATTTGATTCTGGTATTAGGCAACTTGATTTTGTTGATTTTTTCCAGATACTCATCGTCAAAAATATCCTGTTCAGTCTCTTCTTCATCACCAAGTTTAAATATCTCCTCAACTCCTTCACTTTGCAATGCATCTTTTATCATTTCTTTCACCCTTGCATTCATTTGAGCAGTATCAGGTGCTTCGCCACGAGTTAATTTGAAAAGGATTGAACGAATAGCTAAATAGAAGTGAGTATAATCCCTTTCAATATGTGTAAGCTTCTCACTTCCTGCACAAATGTCATATGCTGCTTTAAGTCGTTTAACCAAACCTGCAAAACGAGCTTCGGTTTCTTTTGTTTTTTGTATAAATTCAGAAGCCAGGTTTAAAGTATTTAATTGCTGCAATGTTGTACCTTTAAAGTACTTCGTGTTATCAAAAGAATGGAAAAGCTTATTGAGTAGATCCAAATGATTACGAACTATAATTAAAGACTCTTCAATGTCCTCAAAATTTTCTTCGTCACCTTTATTGTATTTTGCTAATGCCAGATTCATCTGGTTTTTAATACCAATATAATCTACCACCAAACCTTTATTTTTACCCTCAAATCTCCGGTTTACTCTTGAGATAGTTTGGATTAAATTATGCTGTTGAATGGGCTTGTCAATATATATACTATCCAGGAAAGGGACATCAAAGCCGGTTAACCACATATCTACTACTATCGCAATTTTGAAATTTGATTTTTCATTTTTAAACTGACGATCTAACTCTTTGCGATACTCCTTAGAACCAAGTAAATTGTATAATTCTTTCGAATCATCTTTATCTCTTGTCATTATCATTTTAATGCGTTCAATCGGCTTAAGCTCCCGCAAGTCTTTGTCAGTAAGTACAGCACCATCTTCTGCTGCCTTAATTTCATTCCATTCCGGTTTCAATGAAACGATATTCTTGAAAAGTTCATAAGCAATTTCACGGGTACTACATACAAACATTGCTTTACCCTTTACAGTAGAACCTTCAGAAACCCTCTTCAGGTAATGATCAACAAAATCTGCAGCTACAGCCTTTAATCGATCAGGATCTCCAATAATGGCATACATCTGAGCCATTTCCTTTTTGCTCTGCTCAATCTGATTCTCATTGCTGCCAATTTCTGCACATTTTGCATAATAATCTTCAATCTCCTTAAGCTTTGAATTATTTAAAAGCACCCTTGCCGCTCTGCCTTCATATACAATCCTTACCGTTATTTCATCTTTAACAGATTCAGTCATTGTATATGCATCTACAACATTTCCAAAAACATTAATAGTAGCATCAATAGGAGTACCGGTGAAACCGACAAATGTAGCGTTCGGCAATGAATCATGTAAATATTTGGCGAAACCGAAAGTCTTTGAAACTCCATTCTCAGTGACCGTGATTTTTTGATCAAGATTAACCTGACTACGATGAGCTTCATCAGATATACAAATTACATTATTTCTATTAGTAAGAAGTTCAGTGTCTTCAGTAAACTTATGAATAGTAGTCAGGAAAACTCCACCGCTTTGTCTGCCCTGAAGCAAATCTCTCAGATTAGCTCTGCTTTCAACACTTATTACAGTGTCATCTCCTATGAATCTCTTTGCATTGGTATATTGACCTGAAAGCTGGTCGTCCAAATCAGTACGATCAGTAATCATGACGATGGTAGGGCTCTCAAAATCAATGCTTTTCATTAATAATCTTGTGAGATAGAGCATTGTAAAGCTTTTGCCACAACCGGTAGCACCAAAATATGTACCCCCTTTACCATCGCCATCAGGCCTTAGAGCTTTTTTAATATTGTTGAATAGAGCTCGTGCAGCATAGTACTGCGGATATCGACAAACATATTTTTCGTTTTTCTTAGAGCTATCCGGAATGTAAATGAAGTTTCTTAGTATATCACGCAATCTGTTTTTGTCAAACATGCCCTGAATAAGAGTGTACATGCTATCTATACCGTCAACTTCTTTTGCTAAACCAGCGACCCTTCGCCAGGCATAATAAAATTCATAAGGTGCAAAGAACGAACCAGCCTTATTATTAATACCATCGCTTATTACACAAAAAGCATTGTATTTAAAAAGTTCCGGAATATCTCTACGGTAACGGACGGTCAATTGTTTATAAGCATTATATATGGTAGCATCTTCACATATAGCACTTTTGAATTCAAATACCACCAAAGGCAAACCATTTATGTAAACAATGCCATCAGGAATACGTTTTTCTGAACCTACTATTTCAAGCTGATTGACAAACTTATATATATTATTGTCTGTTGAATAAGAGGTCTCCTTATCAAAGTCTGTAGCGATATATATTAAATGCTCAGGGTCAGGTTGACGCTGTTTTTCTAATCCTGAATAGTTGATTAACTGAATATAGATGTCTTTTTTGCTTCTGTCTTCTCGTTTCAATATGAAACCATCAGAAAGCATTCTCATGAAGGTTTTGTTACTTTCATATAGATCTGAAGCCGGTAAAGATTTTAACTGAAGAATTATAGATTTGATTTCGTTTATCGTGATGTCGTAACATGCATACTGATTCATTAAAAACTCCTGCAAATCATCTTCAATCAAAACATCGTCAGGCCTTCTGACAATACTCATACCATGCTGATGGATAAAACCTTCATCAGTCAACAACTCGGTAAAAGCCTTTTCTAATTTTTCTTCAGTGAATTTCATTTAATCA
>CAZFUO010000233.1:0-2538 GCA_964522065.1 uncultured Bacteroidales bacterium
CCAGTAGATGGAGAAATCCTGATAAGAAGTAGTGCCGACGATGGTTACAGAGTAATTATAGATGGAAAAACAATAATTGACAAATGGCAGTCGGGTGGAGGTCAAAAAAATGAATATGTATTATACGCCGAGCGAAACCGCAAATATGATATAGTTATCGAGTATTATCAGACAGACAGAAGAGCCAACCTTCACTTTGATATGGATATTGTTCAGTTTATTGATTACGATGCAATTGCTGAAAAGGTTAAAGACTACGACGTTATCGTTTTTGCCGGTGGAATTTCACCCAGAGTTGAAGGTGAACAGATGAGAGTTGAGCTTCCCGGTTTCAAAGGAGGTGACCGTACAACAATAGAATTGCCTGAAGTTCAGTCAAAAATGCTTAAAGCTTTAAAATCGACAGGAAAACCAGTAGTCTTTGTCTTATGCTCAGGAAGCTCAATGGCAATACCCTGGGAAAGTAAAAATCTTGATGCAATTATGGCAGCATGGTATCCTGGTCAGGAAGGCGGAACCGCTGTCGCTGATGTGCTTTTTGGCGATTACAATCCTGCAGGCAGACTGCCGTTAACATTCTACTCTTCTACAGAAGAACTCCCTGATTTTGAAGATTACAATATGCAGGGCAGAACTTACAGATATTATAAAGGCAAACCTGTTTATCCATTTGGTCATGGCTTGAGTTATACAACATTCAATTATGGAAAGCTGAAAACTGACAAAAAAGAAATAAAAAAAGATGAAACTTTAAACCTGTCTGTTGAAATTAAAAATACAGGAAAATCAGATGGAGATGAAGTAATACAAGTCTATATAAGAAATAAGAATGACAAAAACGGACCACTCAAGTCATTAAAGCAGTTTGCAAGAGAAAACTTTAAATCTGGTGAAACAAAAAATGTCAGTCTTGAGCTTAATTATAAAAGCTTTGAAAGTTTTGACGAGAATTTATCAGAAATGTCTGTTAAACCCGGAGTTTATGAAATACTATATGGAGGCAGTTCTGACGACAAGAAATTAAAGAAAATAAAATTCAGAGTCAGGTAATTCTTGTACTCTGAACAAAAATTTGTAAAAAGCTGCCTGCGTAACTAAAAACCAGGCAGCTTTTTCCGTTATACCCGTTTTTACCATTTTTAAAACTGAATTTGCTATTTGCAGTAAAAGATGTCTGATAGTTTTGCGTCGTAATTATATAAATACTATGCAAAAACAAACTATTCTGCTTACGGCATTTTTCGTGTTATTACATATTGCCAATCTGGAAGCTAAAAAGGAGTATAAAAAACTATATGCTAACAATCCGGTTGGACTTAAATATTTTGAAACCCCGGTTTTCCCGAAAAGAGCTGTTTCTATCACAGATTTCGGTGCTTCAGGTGATGGTAAGATAGACAACACAGAAGCAATAAGAAAAAGTATTGAGTGGGTAAATTCAAGAGGAGGCGGGTATGTAGATATACCTGCCGGAGTTTGGTTAACAGGTCCAATAGAACTTTTAAGCAATGTATGTTTAAGAACAACCGATAAAACAATTGTCGTATTTACTACCGATTTTGATAAATATCCTTTGGTCAAAACTTATTATGAAGGTGCAGAAGGTTGGAGAGTAAAATCTCCGGTTTATGCAAAAAATGCAGAAAACATAGGAATATGTGGTAAGGGTATATTTGATGGGAATGGTAATTTCTGGAGGCCGGTTAAACAATCAAATGTAACAAAATTTCAATGGCGTGAATATATAACATCAGGTGGTGTGCTTGATGAAACGCAAACCGTTTGGTTTCCAACTAAAAGGGCAATGGAGGGAAGTAAATTTGAAGTTTTGCCCTCTCAACGTACCTACGAACAGTCTATGGCAATAAAAGAATGGCTGAGACCAGTAATGGTAAACCTTATAAATTGTAAAAACATATTTATCAGCGGAACTTCATTTAAAAATAGTCCTGCCTGGTGCATACACCCTGTTTTATGTGAAAATATAACCATTGAAGACGTACATGTAAAAAATGATGATTGGGCAGCAAACGGCGATGCACTTGACCTAGAATCTTGTAAAAATGTATTACTGGTTAACAGCCATTTTGATGCCGGTGATGATGGAATTTGTCTTAAATCGGGTAAAGATGAAGAGGGTAGAAAAAGAGGTGTTCCCACAGAAAATGTCAGGATAGATAATTGCTCTGTTTACAATGGACATGGAGGCTTTGTTGTAGGCAGCGAAATGTCAGGAGGAGTAAAAAATGTTTATCTGACTAATTGCCGTTTTGCCGGTACAGACAATGGACTAAGATTTAAGAGTACAAGGGGACGTGGAGGTGTAGTTGAGAACATTCAGATTGAAAATGTAATGATGGTTAATATAAAGAGTGACGCAATTCTTTACGATCTGTATTATGGCAAGCCAAAGAATGAGGCGGTGGAAATCAGAGATGTTAATGAAGAAACACCTCAGTTTAGAAACATAAAAATGGTAAATATTTACTGTAACGGTGCAAATCGCGCAGCGATATTTCAGGGGCTGCCCGAAATGAA
>CAZFUO010000233.1:2638-4136 GCA_964522065.1 uncultured Bacteroidales bacterium
GCCATGGTTTTTGGTGATCCTTTTAAGGAAGAGATTCAGTTAAACGAAGAAACCATTTGGGGCGGAGGTCCTCACAATAATGTAAATTTTAAGGCAAAAAATAACCTGGATGAAATCAGGAAGTTAATTTTTGAAGGAAAAAATATTGAGGCTCAGAAATTGTGCCAGACTACTATTGCATCTCAAACAAGTAATGGAATGCCTTATCAAACAGCGGGTTCGCTATTTTTAAGTTTTAAAAATGCCGGGAAGATTGACGATTATTACAGGGGGCTGGATATTAATAAAGCAATTACAACAGCAAGGTTTACAATTGACGGTGTGAATTATGTCAGGGAAGCTTTTACGTCATTCACAGATAATCTTCTTATTATCAGATTAACTGCGGATAAAAAAAATAGCATATCATTTGATGCCACTTTCAGAACTCCTTATAAAAAAGATATTAATCTAAATATTGAAGGAAAAAATATATTAAGACTTGATGGAAAGGCAAATGATCATGAGGGAGTTGAAGGTAAAGTCAGGTTTACTGCCTTAGCAAAGATTATTAATAAAGGAGGAACGATTGCTGCAATAAGCGACACAGTCATAGGTGTTGAGAAGTCTGATGAAGTTTTGATTCTTGTATCGTTAGGTACAAACTTTAAGAATTTCAGAGATGTTTCAGGTGACTCTTATAAGGTAGCTAAAACATATCTGGATATGTTTAAAAAGAAATATGATTTAGCTTACAGAAATCATGTGACCGAATATTCAAAGTACTTTAACAGAGTAAGTCTTGATTTAGGTAGTACGGCTCAATCAGATAAACCGACTGATATTAGAGTTGAAGAGTTTGCTCAAAAGTTTGATCCGGAACTTATTTCTACTTATTTTCAGTTTGGCCGGTATCTTTTAATAAGCAGCTCTCAACCGGGCGGTCAGGCTGCAAATCTTCAGGGAATATGGAATAAAGATCTTAGAGCACCCTGGGATGGTAAATATACTTCAGATATTAATGTTGAAATGAATTACTGGCCTGCAGAAGTCTGTAATCTGCCTGAAATGCACGAGCCCTTTATGAGTCTTGTAAGAGAAGTTGCTATTCAGGGCAGGCAATCAGCTGAAATGTATGGATGCAGAGGTTGGACACTCCATCATAATACTGACATCTGGCGATCAACAGGAGCTGTTGATGGTGCTGCATATGGTATCTGGCCTACCTGCAATGCGTGGTTTTGTCAACATCTTTGGGATAAATATTTGTTTTCAGGTAATAGTGAGTATCTCAGGGAAGTATATCCGGTTATGAAAGATGCATGCAAGTTCTTTTTGGACTTTCTGGTAAGAGAACCGGAAAATAATTGGCTGGTTGTAGCACCTTCATACTCACCTGAAAACAGACCATCAGTAAATGGGAAACGTGATTTTGTGATTGTTGCAGGTGCAACAATGGACAATCAAATGGTTTTTGACTTATTTTCAAATACTATAGATGCAGCATCAATAATAGGAG
>CAZFUO010000234.1:0-4124 GCA_964522065.1 uncultured Bacteroidales bacterium
TTTTAAAAGACTTTTTTGCTTTCTTACCAATAACAGACTCCCAATTCATAGGAGAAATGCCGTACCCTGGCCTTTTAACTGTAATATTTTCCTCACTAAAAACTTCTCCTATAATAATATCTTTAGATGCTACAATACTTTTTCTAGCAACATCTTTATTTTTAGCTTCAGAATCTGTAATATGCTTGATTTCAGACCCCATTGCAATCTCAATATTCCTTATTGATGAAATCATAGACTTAAGCTCATTTGGTTCAAGAGAAGAAACCTGATCTGGCCCGGTCATCATTCTGTCTAAAGTGAAATGTTTTTCTATTACACTTGCCCCCAAAGCTACAGCAGCTATTGGAACTTCAATGCCTAAAGTATGATCTGAATATCCGTATTTCACACCAAAAATCTCACCAATTTTCTTCATCGCATTTAAATTAACATCTTGCATAGGTGTCGGATATTCAGTATTACAATGAAGCAATATCAAATTATCTTTAGATAAGCCAAGCTTTAAAAGGGCATTTACAGATTCAGATAAATCAGACAACTCACTCATGCCTGTAGACATTATGACTGGTTGATTTAATTTCGCAATTTTCTTTAAATATGGAAAATTTGAAAGCTCACCAGAAGGTATTTTCCAGATTCCAGGGTTGAATTTTAGTAGAAAATCTATCCCTTCTAAATCAAAAGGAGTTGATAAATATTTGATTTTGCATTTTTTACAGTATTCTATTAGTTCAATGTGCTGTTCATAACTCAATTCTAAACTTTTTAACATTTCAAACTGAGTTATTTTTTTATTATTCAGATTATTCTTCTGGTAGTCTGCCATTACGGCATTTCTTGATACAAGATTCTCGGCTTTAAACAATTGGAATTTTACAATATCAGCTCCTGCTTCAGCAGCAACTTCAATCATTTTCTTTGCTAAGTCAATTGATCCATTGTGATTAACTCCAGCTTCAGCAATTACAATTGTTCTTTCCATTTTAATATTTAATCATTAAACGAGCCGGATTACCGGAATAAACACCACTAACTTTTATATTTTTTCTAATTGTTGTACCTGCTGAAATCAGACAACAATCAGAAATTGATATCCCATTAACTAAAACTGACTGACTTCCTATAAAGCAATCCTCACCAACCTGACAATTTCCATTAACCATAACACCAGTTGATATGTGTGAAAAGCTTCCTATTATAGAATCGTGTTCAATATTTGCAAATGAATTTATGATGCAATTTCTTCCAACAATAGTATCTGCATTAATCAAGGTATGATGCATAATGACTGTTCCTTCACCAATAGAAGAATGTTTTGAAACATGAGATGTTGGAGCAATAATTGTTGCATATTCACCACCGGCTTCTACTATAATTTCATCAATTCTTTTTCTTAAAGTAGCACTCTTAATTTGTCCTACGGTTATGACAAACTGAAAATCGACTGCCAGTTTTTTAATATCAGCATCAGTTCCAATTATTTCATAATCCATAACTTTTAATCCAACATTCTCAGGCAGATCAAGAATACCTTTAATTTTGTAACCGGCAAATTCTGCGACTTCAATTACAGATTTGCAATGTCCGCCACCTCCAACTAAAACTAACTCCTTATTAGATTTCATAGCCTTACACTACTTGGTATATTAACAATTCTTTCTGAAAGCCATTTTGTATTTAGTAGTCCATCATTTTGAGAATCCTTAAACATTGGCAAATTATCCATGGTTCTCCAGGAAGGTCGTGTCATTACCCCATTGTTGTTAGAAAACTCTAAAAATGATTTTTTTTCTTTTTCATCTTTTAGTAAAATAGTATTTAACCAATAATTGGATTTACTATTTTTAGGTTCTTCAAAAAAATTAATTTCAGGTATAGATTTAAAAAAATCAAAGTATAATTTAGCTGTTTCTCGCTTGTTTTCAATTATGAAATCCAACTTTTCAAGTTGTGCACAACCTAATGCTGCATTTATATTTGGCATCCTGTAGTTATAGCCGATTTCATCGTGAACAAATTCCCATTTATGCGGAACTTTTGCCTGTGTACTCAGATGCTTGGCATATTTTGATAGCTTTTCATCATTAAACAACAACATACCGCCTCCACCTGTTGTTATTGTTTTGTTTCCGTTGAAACTTAAAACACCAACTTTTCCGAAAGTCCCTGTATGCTTACCGTGATATTGACTTCCAATACTCTCTGCAGCATCTTCAATTAATTCAATTTCATATTTGCTACAAATTTCTAAAAGCTCAAATATTCTTGCCGGATGCCCAAAAGTATGCATTGGAACACAAGCTTTAATTCTCCTTCCTGTATGTTTATTATAACAGCTATCACCCTTTACTACAGCGTTTTCTATTAGCCATTCTTCTAAAGAATTTGGAGATAGTCCCATCGTATCCAGGTCCACATCTATAAAAACAGGATGAGCTCCAATATAACTTATTGCATTACAGGTTGCTATAAATGTAAGTGATTGGGTAATTACTTCGTCATTTCTCGTTACTCCTGATATTTGCAAAGCTAAATGCAAAGCACTTGTACCATTTACACATACAACCGCAGCATTTGCTCCCGTAAAGTCTGAAATATCTTTCTCAAATTTATCAACAAAATTTCCTACACTTGATACATATGTAGAATCAATACATTCTTCAATATACTTCTTTTCATTTCCCAAAAAAACAGGTGCATGTAACGGTACTTGATTTTCTGTATTGTAAATATTATGAATAAAATCAGTTATGCTTTTAAACATTATAAATGGACGATTTATATTTAACTAAATTTTCTTTATTTAAGAACCAT
This sequence comes from uncultured Bacteroidales bacterium, assembly GCA_964522065.1. Taxonomy (GTDB): domain Bacteria; phylum Bacteroidota; class Bacteroidia; order Bacteroidales; family UBA1402; genus UBA8389. Next base: position 2,818 of record CAZFUO010000234.1, read on the forward strand.
TTTACCGTTTCATCAAGTCCTTTTTCCAATGAATAGTCAGGACAAAAACCAGTAAGTTCCTTTATTTTTCTATTATCACCCCAAAGTCTGAACACCTCAGAGTTTTTCGGTCTGATTCGTTCGAAATCTTCTATAAAAGTCACATCTTCATTCATTATTCCTGCAATAAGGTTCAATGTGTCTCTCATAGATATTTCATAATTACTACATATATTTACTTCCTGTCCTATGGATTTTACACAATCTGATAATTCAATAAAGCCTTTGCAAGTATCTTTTACATAATTAAAATCTCTTGTAGGACTCAAATCTCCAAGTTTAATAGTCCTTTCTCCATTTGCAATTTGTGTAATAATTGTTGGAATAATTGCCCTTGCAGACTGCCTGGGCCCGTATGTGTTAAATGGCCTTACAATTGTTACAGGTAAATTAAATGCGTTATAAAAGCTCAATGCCATTGCATCTGCAGCTATTTTTGTTGCAGAATATGGAGATTGAGGTTGTTTCGGGTGATTCTCATCAATAGGAACGTATTTTGCGGTTCCGTAAACCTCTGATGTAGATGTTATTAAAACTCTTTTCACATTATTATCAAGAGAGGACTGACAAATATTAAGTGTCCCTTTAATATTTGTATCGACATAACTGTCAGGTGCCAGGTATGAATAGGGTATTGCAATTAAAGCTGCTAAATGAAAAACAACATCAATATCTTTCGTGATCACTCTGCAAAAATTAGAATCTCTTATATCACCACTTACAACTTCTAGATTATCGTTTTTTAACCCTTCTAACCATCCCCAATAATTAAAAGAATTATACTGTGATAACGCTCGTACATAATATCCTTTGCTTAAGAGCATTTCAGTTAGATGTGAACCAATAAAACCATCTGCACCTGTAACAAGTACTTTCATATATATTCAAATATGTTTAATTCAAAAATTCTTAGCTTGTCGGGCAAATTTAAGTAAAAAATGAATGGTAAAAAAAGTATATTTGCCCATAGAGTAAAAACTTAGTGCAATTTATTAAAATACATCTTCTTATATCAATGAAAGTACTGATCATCAACACATTTGAAACAAAAGGCGGAGCTGCTGTTGCAGGTAAAAGACTTTCTGTTGCTTTAAGAAATTCAGGAATTGATGCATCACTACTAGTTAGTGAAAAAAGAACAAATGATTTTTACGTTACTTCATTTAATAATATCGGATTAAAAAAATACATTTCTCTTTTATATTTCTTTTTGGAGAGATTAGAGATTTTTGTTGCTAACAGATTTAGCAGGAAAAATTTATTTGCGG
>CAZFUO010000235.1:0-4105 GCA_964522065.1 uncultured Bacteroidales bacterium
GTTTATGGTACAACCTTAAGTGCAACTCAGCTTTCAGCAACAGCAGATGTTGCCGGTAGTTTTGCTTACTCACCTGCTACAGGTGTTAAGCTTAATGCTGGTTCCGGCCAAGACCTTACCACAATCTTTACTCCAACCGATGCTGCCAATTACAATACAGCAAAAGACACAGTCAAGATTAATGTTTCAATGGCAATACCTGTAATAAGCTGGCAGAAACCGGCTGATATTAAATGGGGAACTCCATTATCTGGTGAACAGCAAAATGCAACAACAACTGTACCAGGAGTAATGTACTATATACCTGAAAGTGGAACAATACTTGAAGTTGGTGACAATCAGGAGCTTGAAGCGTACTTTATACCAACAGACAGATTAAACTATCATCCGAAATCTGAAAAGGTAAGTATAAGTGTAAAAAAGGCTACTCCTGTAATAACCTGGAACAATCCGGTTGATATTCGTTATGGTGATTTATTAACTCCCCGTATGTTGAATGCAAAATGTAATGTTTCTGGTACATTTGTTTACAATCGCCAGGTAGGATATATGCCTGATGCCGGTTATAATCAAAAGTTAACAGTAACGTTTACTCCAAACGATCAGGCACATTATGAAATTGCACACGATACTGTTTATATTAACGTATTGAAAGTTAATACAGGTTTGGTATGGAACAATCCTTCTCCCATAAGATATGGTACATCGTTAAGTGAAGCGCAGTTAAATGCCATTTCAGATACAGAAGGTAGTTATATTTATAATCCAGCCGTCGGTACTAAACTTGAAATAGGAGCTGGTCAAAAGCTTACAGTTAAGTTTATACCAAAGGATACAATTAATTATACAACTAAATATGACACTGTCAATATTGATGTTTTAAAAGGACTACCTGTAATCACTTGGCCAAAACCTAAGGACATTGTTTATGGTACTTTATTAAGCGAAGCCCAACTAAATGCAACTGTTAATGTAGAAGGAAGTCTGAAATACAATTACACTTTAGGAAGTAAACTCGTTGCCGGTAAAGATCTGCAAATTATTGCTTCTTTCATTCCAGCTGACACTTCCAGATATGAATCAGTATCAGATACATTGCTTTTAACAGTACTAAAGGCAAATTATAAAACATCATGGAATAAACCAGCTGATATTGTTTACGGAACCGCTTTGTCTGAAATACAGCATAATGCAGTATCAGATATCCCCGGTCAATTTTATTATTATCCAAAATCAGGGGTAAAACTTAATGCCGGCTTTAACCAACCACTTTATTCAGTATTTGTACCTGAAGATTCATTAAACTTCAATTACAAGATTGATACAGTGTATATAAATGTTCATAAAGCAGTACCGGTTATAAACTGGTCAAAACCAGGAAATTTTGTATATGGCAAATCTCTTGACAATAAAGAACTTAATGCTGTAGTTAATAACGCCGAAGGACAGATAATCTACAAACCTGGTTTTGGGGAAATATTAAACGCTGGTAAGTCGGTGAAGTTAACTTGTAGTTTTGTTCCAACAGATCAACAGAATTTCCAGACGGTTTACGATACTGTCACTGTTGATATAGCTAAGGCTATACCTACAATAAAATGGAGTAATCCTTCAGATATAACTTACGGTAAAAGATTAAATGAGGATGAGTTAAATGCAGTAACTTCTGTAAATGGAATGGTAATTTATTTACCGAACTGGGGAAGCGTGCCTAATGCCGGTAGCAATCAGATACTTACTGTTACTTTGCTGCCTGAAGATACTACAAATTATGTAACGGCCAGAGATACAGTTTATATAAACGTTAAAAAGGCTAATCCTGTTATAACCTGGAATACTCCATTACCAATAAGGTACGGTACCAGACTTGATGCTGCTCAGTTAAATGCAACAAGTAATATCGGTGGTGATTTCATATACACACCAGGTTATGCAAGTACACCTCAGATAGGAGATTCAGTGAGATTAAGTACTGAATTTATCCCTTCAGACGCTACTAATTATAATAAGGTAACTTCGTTTGTTTACATAAAGGTTTATGATGATACGGCTCTGGATAAAATCTACATGCAGTCACTTGAAATAAGTCCAAACCCCGTAACCAGTGGTTTCAGAGTGGAGAGACTGGAAAGTGATGCCAAGCTGAGTATTTATGATTACAGTGGAAAGCTGGTTAAGACAGAGAATGTGAGCTCAGGAAATCAGGTGATTAATGTTGATGATCTTAACTCAGGTCTTTACATGGTAAGAATTGTAACCGGCAGGGGAGAAGCCCGCAGAAAATTAATTAAGAACTAACACAACTATTTAATGAAACTCTAAAAAAGAGACTGTCTCAAAAAATGAGTCAGTCTCTTTTTTTTAATCCCATAAATACGGGTAAAAATATTAGTATACCTACAACTGACATTACAAGACCTCCAATCGTACCAGCGGCCAGAGGGAACCAAAATCCTTCTTTTTCACCTATTAAAAACGGAACAAAGCCGAGAATTGTAGAAATTGTTGTTAAAATGATTGGTACTATCCTGTAATTCCATGCTTTAACAAAATTGTCAATAGGTTTTATTTTGCGGTTTCTAAGTTGAATATTGTATTGATTGATTAAGTAAATACCTATGTTTACAGTTATTCCTGATAGCAAAACAAAAGCAGCAAATCCACCCTGATCAAAGTTGAGTTTAAACAGGTAGAAAGTCATAAAAAGACCTATATACGAAACCGGTATAAGCAGTAAAATTGCAAAAGGTTGTTTTAACGAGTTAAACAATATGCTGGTGGTAAAGTATATAATGATTATTACAATTAGAAGGAACAGATATTGTTTTGATTTTTTGCTGTCGCCCCAGCCTTCGTTATTTTCTTTTATTATACTATAACCCAAAGGCAATTGTCCATTGATATAATTTATAACCCTGTCTTGCACTCTGCTTCCTTGTTCTGAAGCACCTATATATTCATATTGAAGGCAAAGCTGATATTGTTGATTCTCCCGGACAATTGACTGTGGTGCCTGGTATTTTTCGATATCTGCGATATTTCCGATTTTTATAAACTTGTCTCCAATCTTTAATGGCATATTATTGAGTTTCCAAATGTCATATTCTGTTGCAAGTTTTGAATACAACTTAATTGGTTCGTTTCTGAATCGGGTAACTCTCTCTCCTGCGTAAATATCTTTACCAAAAACCGGATTTAACGAACTGAACAGAGCCTGAGGAGTAATATTCTCTTCAATCAATCGGTCTCGTCGCAAATTGAAATAAAATTCATCATATTTTCTTTTGTACCAGGTGAAGTCAGACTCAATATTAACTTCCTTAATTCTCCTATAACCCATTAGAGTATCTCTTGTTGCATACGCCCAATTAAAAAGCTCGTCATAGTTATAGCCTTTCAGTTTTATTCTGTATGAGCCTGAATACTCAGCCAGATTATTATTAAATCCATCCCCGAGTCCGTAAACACCCCAGCCACCTCCGCCCAGTTCGATAGCCTTACTTATAAGTTCATTTTTTAAAGCAAAAGGAAATGATCCGAACTGATTTTCTTTGGTAAACCTTATATCAATATTTGCAGACAAAGTATTTACATTGGTCTGAAATTGTTTTATTTCATTAAATTTTTTCAGAAAGTCTTCCATCTTTGAAATCAGATTGTTAGTTTGTTCAAGGGTGGTGCCGTTTGGCATAGACAATGAAACATATATGGAGGTTTCTTCGTTTTGCTTCCAGTAAGATCCCTGATATACTTTTTGAACAAACAGCCTCAGACTACCTCCCAAGGCTACGTCAACTACAGGTTTCATTTTTTCCTGATAAAAATCAGAGCCTAATGTTGCATTATAAACTTTAGCACTTAAAGTAAGCTCTTCATCATCAGTGGTTTCGATTTTTGATGGTAATAAAAACACCGGTAAACCAAACATCAGCAAGACTACAATAAAAACAAGGGCTTTCTTGCCTGATAAGAATAAAATGAATCTTTTATAAAAGCGATTAACTTTTGCAACTCTTCTTTTGTTTTTTAAACTCTTTACAGTAACATCAGGAATTTTTAGTTTTACCATTAATGCCGGAACCAGTAGCCATACTACCAGAAGTGA
>CAZFUO010000236.1:0-4086 GCA_964522065.1 uncultured Bacteroidales bacterium
ATGGATACAACCAACAAGAGGTGGAAGTAATGTTGTAAGTCAAACAGAAGCATCAGGAGTAGCTTTAAATGGAGCTGAACTGGATGAAGGTCTGACTCATCATGTTGTCACTGTCCTTACATTAGATACTCTGTATTATTATATTGATGGTAATCAGATAGCTAAAAAAGCAACAGGAGCTGACAAAATATCAACTATCTCAAGACAAAATGCATGGTTTGGTAAAAGCGGATGGAACGATCCTACATGGAACGGAACAATTCATGAATTTAATATTTACAATGGCGAGTTAAGCCCTGCTGCTGTTAAAGCAAATGCAAATGCATTCTTTGAAAACAAGGGAATCGCCTTAGCATCATTAGGTGTTGACTACTACAAAGATCTTTATCCACGTACTTTCAGTCCTGCTGTTAAACATTACGGAGTAGTTGTACCTGCCGGTGTTGCTGTATTAAACGTCAAAGCAGTACCTGCAAACTCAGGCGCAAAAGTAATCTCAGGTGGTGGTGTTATAGACATATCTAATCCTGCAGGAATTGACACAATATGGATTGAATCTAAAGATGCTACTGTAAAAGGATATTACATCTTAAATTACACACACAATTCACCATTATCACTTAAGCATTCTTATACATTCGAAGACGGAACCGCTAAAGATGTAATTGGTAAAGCAAACGGAACACTTGTTGGTGGTACTATTGCAAACGGAGCTTATACAGCTTCTGCAAATGGTCAGTATATAAGCTTGCCTGCTGATGTAATTGGAATTAATAAATATCCTTCAATTACAACCGAAATGAAAATTAAGGCTGCAGACAACACAAACGGACTAAATGTTATGGCATCCTATTTTGGAAACACTGTTGGTTCATATGGTACAGATTATTTCTTTACATCACATAAGAGCAGAGCTGCTTTAACCTGCCAAATGCCGGCTGCACCATGGGCTGTCGAAACAGGAGTGTCTGGTAGTAAAGAACTTGACGATGCCGGTTACTATCATATGGTAAGTACTCTTACAAATGATACAATATCATGGTATGTAAATGGAGAACTCATCGGAAAGGCAGCAAACTCAGTTGCAAACAAAATTTTCAACCTGAGTAACAAGCTTGCTTACCTATGTAAATCAGGTTATACAGGAGATGCTACCTGGATGGGTACAATTCATGAGTTTAATATTTATGCTGGTGTAATGGATGCAGCAACAATTGCTAAAAACGCAAATGCATTCCTCATAACAAGCAATAATACAATTGAACAAAACGGTTCTGTAAGAGCATATTCTAACGAAGGCAGATTTATCATTTCTACTCCTTATACAAGTGGAAGCGTTAAAATATACAACCTTACAGGTAAACTTGTAAAATCAGGAACTATCAACTCTAACACAATGAGTATTCCTGTTGAAACATCTGGATTATATTTTATTGAAGTAATAAGTGGAAAAGACAAAACCACGATTAAAGCTTTAATGAAATAAATCTAGTATATAATTATAATTACAGCCCTGTTGGTATTCAACAGGGCTGTTTTTTTTGAATTGAAACAAAATTCAACATTATTGATTGATTCTTTTTCTATAATGAAAGTTTGTATTGTTAGTTTTGCAGTAAATGTAAAAATCATTCAAAATATCATGAATAAGTTACCAGCCATAATTATAATTATAACTAGTGTTCTGACTTCAGTTATAACAACCTCATGCAATTCAAAATCAGCATTAACTGATATTTCAAAAAGCAAAAACGAAGTTATAACACTTATCAATAAGGTAAACGATAAATGGCAAAATGAAAACAGCTATAAAACCAGGTCATTTTGGGACAATGCAGCATACCATACAGGCAATATGGAAGCTTATAAAATTACAGGAAACAGAGCCTATAAAGAATATTCTCAAAACTGGGCTATTCATAACAAGTGGCAGGGAGCCAAATCTACAATTAAATCAGAATGGCGTTATGACTATGGTGAAACTGACAAATATGTGCTATTCGGAGACTGGCAAATATGCTTTCAAACATATGCAGATCTTTACAATCTTGAAAAAGATGATAAAAAAATTGCCAGAGCAATCGAAGTTTTCGATTATCAAATGAGCACTCCAAACAAGGACTATCTATGGTGGGCAGACGGGCTCTACATGGTAATGCCAGCTATGACAAAGCTATATAAGATTACAGGAAACAAACTTTATTTAAAAAAGCTTGAAGAATACTTCGCTTTTGCCGATAGTTTAATGTTTGATGATGAATACAAAATTTATTACAGAGATGCAAAATATATATTCCCATTAATGCCAACATCAAGTGGTAAGAAAAATTTCTGGTCAAGGGGAAACGGTTGGGTCTTCGCTTCATTTGCAAAAATTCTTCAAGATTTACCAAAAGGCAAATTCAGAAATCTTATTATAAAAAGATACAAAGAAATGGCTGAAACTCTTGCAGCAACTCAGCAACCCGAAGGCTATTGGGTAAGAAGTATTCTTGATCCCGAACATGCACCAGGAAGAGAAACCAGTGGAACCGCATTTTTCACATATGGTTATTTTTGGGGTATAAACAATGGTATACTTAGCAAATCAAAGTACTTACCTGTAGCTATAAAAGGATGGGATTACTTAAAAAATATAGCTGTACAACCCGACTTTTCAGTAGGATATGTACAGCCAATAGGAGAAAGAGCCATACCAGGACAAACTGTAAGTGAAAAATCAATAGCAAATTTCGGAACCGGAGCGTTCCTGCTTGCTGCTAGTGAATATTACAGATACCTGGATAAATAATAATTATTTACTGAACTCTTTATTTTTCATTTTGTAGAAATCCTGCAAGATATAAAACGCTTTCTTTTTTATACCTCTTTCAGAAACCACTCCTTTTCTGTTAAAGAAGTCCTGAATACCATTCAACTGACGTCTGGTAGATCTGAAATCCATAAGGATCCATGGAGAAGTTCCTGAGAATCCATCAATCTTATTGTACATAGCCAAGGTGTTTTTGTAAAGTTCCTCCTGATATTCCTCAGTCCATCTAACACTTTTATCACCATGATAACCCTGCAAAGCACCTCCACCAAACTCACTAATAAATACAGGTTTATCGTAAGGGATATTCCATGATCTGGTCAATAAATCCTCAAGACTACCACCATACCAACCTAAGTAATTATTGAAACTTATAATGTCAACATATTTACTCATATAATCTTTAACCTGACTAACATTATTACTTGTGCCTGTTACTTCCATTGCCATACTCAGCAATCTGGAATTATCTTTAGCTCTAACCTGAGATGCAAGTCCGTCAAGAAATTTATCTCTTGCATCACTATGCGGAGTTTCGTTTGCAACAGACCAAATAACTATACTGCATCTGTTTTTATCTCTGTCCATCATCTCATTAAGTTGATTTGAAGCATTGGCAAAAGTCTTCTTGTTTGCCCAATCAATTGTCCAGTAAACAGGTATTTCAGACCAAACCATCAGTCCCAATTCTTCAGCAGCCCTTACCATAAATTCATTATGAGGATAATGAGCAAGGCGAACAAAATTACATCCCAACTCTTTTGCCCAGTTAAGTAAAATCATAGATTCTTCTCTGCCATAAAAACGTCCTTGTCTGTAAGGAGCTTCTTCGTGAATTGATATTCCACTTAAGAAAACCTGTTTGCCATTTAGAAGAACCTGCTTACCTTTGGTTTCTATATGTCTGAAACCAATCTTATCATTTAAAACCTCACTTCCATTTTTAATTTTAACTTCATAAAGTTTTGGATTTTCCGGACTCCAGAGTTTTGGTTTCGCTGAAAGATTAAAAGACACATTACCATTTTGATCGGAAACAAACTTCTTTAACAGCTTTAATTCAGGTATTTCAATTTCTACTTCAATACCGGCCTTCGCTTCATTTAATTTGATAAATCCTGTAATTTTATCGTATTTACCTTTTTCAAGCTGTACCAAATAATCATCAATATATGTATCTGGAACACTTACCAATAAAACATCTCTGGTTATTCCACCGTAATTCCACCAGTCAAAATTAACAGTAGGCACCATGTCAGGTTTCCTTTCATTGT
>CAZFUO010000237.1:0-4078 GCA_964522065.1 uncultured Bacteroidales bacterium
ATCATGCCTGTTTGGCTGAAACTGATCGTATGCACTTATCTTAATCTCTTTATCTTTAGAAGGATAGAAAGTTATGTCAAGTGTTTCCTGTGGAGCAGGTAGTAAATCACTCCAAAAATCAGTCTTTATTTCTGCCAGATTAACAATTGCCCTTGTTATACCCTTTTCATCAAATATTGTCCAGACATCCTCCCCTTTTTTAAAATCAAGCTTTGATTTTTTCAAATCACTCCTGAGATGGAGCATGGGAGAAGGATTAAATGTTAATTTTTGGGGGTCAAAAGTGACATTAAGGATGTCATCTCCAAATGCAGAAAATTTTAATTTGTGTAAAATCGGCTCTACAGACATGTCAGGATAGATATCGCGACCGGGTAGTTGTTTTTGGAACGGTACCAAAAGGATGACATCCCCTAAGGAACAGACAACATCAACCGGCTTTCCAGCCCTCCAAATACAAGCCCCGCTTCCTTCCGGAATATCCAAAAAATCAGCTGGTAAAAAATTACTTTGTTTCATCAAAAATGCTTATTCTGGTTGAAAAATCTTTTTCAAAAATCTGGCATTAGCTCCGTAATTACCCTTCACATTTCTGGGATCATTAGCATCACGTGACCTCTCAATAACCAACCAGCCCTTGTAACCCATTTTATCTAATGCTTTTTTAACCGCAGGCATATCAATTTGAGGATCATTTTCAAGCCAAACCTTATCACCGTTTGTACAATGAATCTGGCAAATATTATCCACACCCAATATCTTCATCTCCTTAATCAAATCTCTTCCTGCACGCAAAGGATTCTGAAAATTAAAATAAATTTTAATACCATTGCTACCTATTTCTTTCAGCAATTGCTTTTCACCCTTTGCATCAAGAGCGGTTTCGATACCTACAACAACACCTTCTTTAGCAGCCATTTCACCAATAACCCTCAATCTCTTTACAAGCTCAGGCCTTAATTCCGGATTTTTATTTAAATCACCCTCTACCCCCAAAGGAAGAAAAGCAACTTTAACACCAAGATTTTTCATAACATCAAGACAATCTTGTATGGGAGTAATATAGTCTTCTCTTTTAGCCAAAGACTGTGCATAAAACCCTGACATTGCAACAGAACTAAACCTTATACCAACCTCATTTGCTTCACGTTTAAACTTCAACAAGGTTTCAGGATCTTTCAATGCATTTTCAAAAGTTGGCCTCTTACCAAGAGGTCCCATATCTATCTCCAGACCATCACAGCCAATCTGCCTTGCCAAAGAAATAGCACCAAGCTTTTGACGCTTTAGCAACATCCAGTCACATGCTGCAACCCTGTAATTTGTAGCATCTTCTGTCGAAACAATAGCTGTTTTTTTACCAGGCCAAAGTTCATTTTTAATCTCCTTCATTTCCAACTTTGAAGGGTCAACCTTTACATATTTAATTTTCTGACGCCTCCATGTATATACAATATGTATCATTCCGTCAGAAGACTGAATTACAGAAGGATACGAGTACTGACTTATAGGAGAATCTTCAAGGACCAAAGATGCATACCATTTCTTTCCATCCTTCGAAACCGCGACGTTAAGAGGTGTTCTTGCACCCTTAGTCAGACCAACCGGAGGCTTAACATGATTGTAAACCAACAGCTGCCTGCCATCCTGCAATGTAACAGCATCAGTACCTGAATTATTATTTGGAAGACTCGCAGCCTTAAAATCACTCCAGGTTTTACCCCTGTCTTCAGACCATGATTCACCCACAACACAATTTCTTGTTCTGCATAACACCTGTAGTTTACCGTCAGGATAAGTCAAAATTGAAGGCTGAATAGTTATCCATTCTTTACCATCGTTTATAGGACCTATCTTGCTCCAGGTTTTACCATTATCATCAGTAACATCAAAATGAACTTTCCATCCGTCACCCTCAGTGCTTGAAGGGCAAAATAACTTACCATCAATCATAACTGGTTTATTTTTTACCGGGCCTATGACCCCATCAGGCAATGCAACAGCTTCGCCCCAAGTTTTACCATAATCTTTGGAAGTCTTCATCCAGCCTTTCCACCCGGCCACATTAGGTCCGACCTTATAAAACAGAAGCAGGTCGCCACCAGGTACCTGATATAAAACCGGATTCCAGCATGCATATCTCAAAGTATCATTTACAATACCATCAGCAACTTTAACCGGTTCTGACCACTTACCATTGACATTATGGCTGGTGTAAACACAAACATCTTTATGCCTCTCCTTCAATCCACCAAACCAGGCAGCTATCAAGCCCTCAGGAGTTTCTGCAATTGTAGCAGCATGACATTCAGGAAATGGAGCTGTCTGATAAATAAATTCATCTACCAAAATACCGCTCTTCCATTTTTCACTTTTTGCACTTATAGTAGAAACCGCAAAAATTGATAAAACCAAAATAAACCAAAGTTTTTTCATTCAGGTATAATTTTTATTTTTACTAAATATCTGAATAACAGCATCAATATAAATCCTTAAACTATACTGTGCTGTACTGTTCCATATTGCCAAAGTTAGTTTTTTCGGCATAAATAAAAAAGACAAAAAAGCTGTTATATAACAGAAAAAATGCCAATAAAAGTCTGAAAGACTTTTGTAATGCCAACGAAAAGACCTACGGACTTTTCTAATGCCAGGGAAACCAGTTTGAAATACCCCCTATTAGCATTAGTGAGAAATCTCAAAGAGATTTCTCACATCGGCGTTAGTAAATTTTTTCCAGAAAAAATTTACATTGGCATTAAAAATCCATATTGGGATTTTATCGGCGTTATAAAAAAAAACTTAACAGCCTTACCCGTATTGAGCAAGTCCTGAAAGGGCGTTTTTTATTTTGCAGCTGCTGCAGCTGCGGCCTTTTTGGCTTTAAGAGCGTCTGTATAAGTCTTATACATTGATCTCCAGTTACGGCCGTTGGCATTGAGGTATTGTTCTGATTTTGTTTTGTAGATTTCAAATACGGCAGAAATCTGATTCATATTCTTGTGATCTACAGCCATTTCTCTGGCTTGTTTAAGAAAGCCCATTATTGTTTCTTCCTCCTTTTGAGTCATGTTTGTAACAATTTCCTTGTAAGCCTTCATTGTAAAAGCGACTTTTCCTATGGTGTATTTATCAAGAATAAATTCTACCTGTTCCTCAGACAAATCTTTGCGGAGACCGCTCATAAGATTATCGTGAACAGATTTTGGCATTGAAGAGTCAACAATCATTTGTCTGTCGAGAGTAGATAACTTATCGCCTGTACGAGGGTTTACACCTTCCGGAACTAAGGTGTAAGAATGGCTGTTATGCCAGTCAAGTACAGCTTTTTGATGCACAGAAATCACTTCTTTCAGTCTTGCTTCTTTTGCAGGATCGTTCAATTTTAGTTCTGCTACCCATTCAGCAACTTTGGTGTCAATTTGCTCATAAGATTTTTTTTGAGCTTCGGTTAATTCTAGTTGGGCTGCAACAGAAAAACTGTTTAGGAAAATAATCATTACGATGATCAGGGACAAATCAAATCGTTTCATGTTTAATAGTTTAGATTAAAAATTTATAATTGAGAATTAAAATCATCAATAGCTTTAAAAAATGCATTAATAATCTCTGAAGTAGTTCCCGGAGGAGTGTCGCATCCCGAAGAAACCACGAAATTCTTGTATTGTGCGGTTTCGATGAGGAGTTTTGAAGTAACATCATACATCATTTTGGGGCTACCCATTTTAAAGCAGCCTACAGGATCAATATTACCCATTACAAGAACATTGTCAGGACATTGGCTAAGTGCAAGGGACATATCAATAGCGTTTCCGAAATGATAGCCTGCGGCACCCGATTTAATCATAGCTTCAGTACATTGACCAGTATTACCACAGTTATGCAGTATCAAAATAAAAGTTTCATCCTGAACAGCCTCAACTACTTTTTTCACATAGTTAGAAGAAAACTCTTCGCAGATATCCTCAGATAATAATCCGGCAGCCGGCTCAGCCATAAGAACTCCGTTTGTACCCTGCTCTTTGAGAGCTTTACACCATTCAATGAGAAAGTTGGTACATTTATCCAGCAACAAATG
>CAZFUO010000238.1:0-4065 GCA_964522065.1 uncultured Bacteroidales bacterium
TGAGATCTTTTTCCTGAATAATTCTGGCTAAAACCGGGAAAGCCGTTATACTCATCGAAATACCAATAAAAAGAGCAAATGGCAGAAATCCTGTCATTCCCGAAGCAAACTCTACATACAAAAAGTAAGCAAGAAGCATACCAAGGAAAAATGGAATTATGATACTAGCATGACTTATTACAATAACTTCTCTTATTTTACTTTTTAATGCACTCAGATTTAACTCCATACCAATTATAAACATAAATAGCACCAAGCCTATCTGACTTATTATGTATATACTGTCAAGTGATCCGGGTGAAAATAAAAAACTAAAAGCATCCGGAAAAAAATTACCAAGCACAGAAGGTCCCAGAACTATACCTGCCAGAATCTCTCCAATAACTGTAGGTTGACCAAGTTTGGAAAAAATAAAACCCATTACTCTGGCAAATAACAGAATCGAAACCATTTGTAGCAAAAGCATCGAAACTTTTTCGGTTAAATTATTAGAAAGAGAGCCAATAAAGCCATGATAACTATCAATGAGGAATGTTGAGATATCAGAGTTCTCCTTAACAAGATCAATATTGAATTCCAAAGCTTTACCTTTTAGTACCAAAACAAATATAAAGATACCGAAAATCACCAGCATCCCTATATAGTACATCCAAAGCCCTGAATATTTCTTCATCCAGTTGTATTTTTGAAGTAAATTATATGCAAATATACGATTTTGAAGCTTAAATCTGTTACATTATTCATTAATTAGTACATTTGCATCCAATATATGAGTAATCATCAATTAAAACTATCAAAATGTCAGTACATCAAGAAGATAACCGCAAGGTAACCACACATAGACTTTACGAAATGAAACAAAGAGGCGAGAAAATTGCCATGTTAACTGCATACGACTACTCAATGGCAAAGCTCATTGATCAGGCCGGAATGGATGTTATACTAGTTGGAGACTCAGCTTCTAATGTAATAGCAGGAAATATTACAACCCTGCCAATAACTCTCGACCAAATGATATATCACGGTGTATCAGTAACAAAAGCTGTTAACAGAGCCTTAGTTGTTGTAGATATGCCTTTTGGAACATGTTCAGGTAATCCAGTTGAATCTTTGAACGCGGCAATCCGTATTATGAAAGAAACCGGTGCTGATGCTCTTAAAATTGAAGGAGGTAAGGAAATTGCCGATGATATTAAAAAAATAATAGACGCAGGTTTACCCGTTATGGGTCATCTTGGATTGATGCCCCAATCTATAAATAAATACGGCACTTATACAGTCAGAGCAAGAGATGAAGCTGAAGCACAGAAGCTTATGGAAGACTGTATTTTACTGGAAAAACTCGGTTGTTTTGCAATTGTTCTGGAAAAAATCCCATCAGAAGTTGGCAGAAAAATTGCATCCAGACTAAACATACCAATAATCGGTATTGGAGCCGGAAATGGTGTTGACGGACAAGTACTTGTAATGCATGATATGTTAGGCATTACACAAGAGTTCTCACCCCGGTTTTTAAGAAGATATGCCAATTTGCAGGAAACTATTATTAACTCTGTTGGGAATTATATTAATGATGTAAAATCGCTTGATTTTCCCAGCGACTCAGAACAATATTAAAAATCAATACATAAACTATAAAACTCCCTCCTCCAACTCCCAAAAATCTGCCTCATTTTTATTTTCATAAAGGTATTGCGGAAAATGTTTTTTTGAAATATATTTGCTATTGGAAAATAATTTTAGAAAAATGAAAAAAACAACACTTCTTATATCGGCATTAACAATGTTTACGTTATTTGCCCATTCGCAAATACTTGAGCCTATAAAGTGGAAAGTTGAATTCAGCGAAACAACTAAGGAAATAACTTTTACTTCTGAAATCGATCAGGGATGGCATCTGTATGATATGAATTTACCTGAAGGTGGACCTGTTGCAACAACTTTCAACTTCGAGAAACTTACCGGAGTCAAGCTTCAGGGAAGTATAATCAAAAAAAGTAAACCCATATCAAAAAAAGATGAGATTTTCGGCATGGACCTTAGCTGGTATGAAAACAAAGCAGTTTTCGTACAAAAACTTACAATACAAGATATTAACAGCTATTCAATTGAAGGTCATGTAAATTTTATGGGTTGTAATGACGAAAGTTGTCTGCCACCTGAAGATATTGAATTTAAATTTGTTTCTAAAAACAAACCTGCTGCCACTAAAGAAGTAAGTGCTAATACTCCTTTAATTAAGACAACAGAGCTTAAAACAGACAGCACCTCTCCCACTCCTGCTGTCAAAGAAGAATCTCAACAAATATCAAATCCTGAAATTGCCTCAGGAGACCTATGGAAACCGGTAATTGCCGAACTCAGAGCTCTGGGAGAGCAGTCTTCAAATCCTGACAATTCCTGGTGGATATTATTTATTTCTGGTTTTATTGGTGGTTTGTTAGCTTTGCTAACACCTTGTGTATGGCCAATTATACCAATGACAGTAAGCTTTTTTCTAAAAAGAAATAATAAAACAAGCAAAGCTGTAAAAGACGCTTCACTGTACGGTCTCTCAATAATTGTTATCTATTTGATTCTGGGTATTGGAATTACACTTATATTTGGTGCAAGCGCACTTAACAGTCTTGCAACTAATGCCATTTTCAATCTGTTATTTTTCGCTTTGCTAATTGTTTTTGCGGTTTCGTTTTTTGGAGCATTTGAATTGGTTTTACCATCTTCATGGACTAATAAGATGGATAGTAAAGCAGATCAAACCTCAGGGCTGATAAGTATATTCTTTATGGCCTTTACTCTTGCACTGGTTTCATTTTCATGTACAGGCCCGATTATTGGAACTTTGCTGGTTCAGGCTGCAACAATGAACTCTATAGCAGGTCCGGCTATAGGTATGTTTGGTTTTGCACTTGCATTGGCTATACCATTTAGTCTTTTTGCAATATTCCCTAACTGGCTTCAAAAAATGCCAAAATCTGGTGGATGGTTAAATACCGTAAAAGTAGTTTTAGGTTTTCTTGAACTGGCTCTTGCACTTAAATTTTTATCAGTTGCAGATTTAGCATACGGCTGGGGCATTTTAGACAGAGAAACCTTCCTGGCATTGTGGATAGTCATTTTTGCATTACTTGGTTTTTATTTGTTAGGCAAAATAAAATTACCTCACGATAGTGATCTGAAAAGTGTTTCTGTAGTAAGACTATTATCAGCAATGATATCATTTGCATTTGCAATTTATATGGTACCAGGACTTTGGGGGGCACCTTTAAAAGCAATAAGTGCATTTGCACCTCCGGCAACAACTCAGGATTTTAATCTGTACAAAAATGAAGTTCACGCTGCTTATACCGATTACGAATCTGCAATGCAGGAATCAGCACGAACAGGAAAACCTGTTATGATAGATTTCTCAGGATACGGTTGTGTGAATTGCAGGAAAATGGAGAACTCTGTTTGGCAGGATAGCAGAGTAAAAGATATTCTCGAAAACGATTATATTCTTGTAACTCTTATGGTTGACGATAAAACACCTTTACCAGAAATAATAGAGATTAATGAAAATGGTAAAAACCGCAAGTTGAGCACTGTAGGTGACAAATGGAGTTATTTACAAAGACATAAGTTTGGTGCTAATGCACAGCCATTTTATGTACTTCTAGATAAAAACGGAAATCCTTTAGCTCCAAGTTATTCGTATAACGAAGATGTTGATAAGTATCTGGAATTCCTTAATTCAGGACTTAAATAATAATAAACTTTATATAAAAAGTCGAGGTTGTCTCATTAACGAGACAACCTCTTCTTTTTGTAACCTAATTAACCTGTTCTACCTTAGATTGAATCCCTCAATCTAATACATACCACGAATTTTATCAGGGATTCAATATCTTTAATCTATACTGTTCTAGACTGTGCTGAAAAATGCGAAGATAATTACAAAATTGCAGAAGATAGTTAAACATGGATATGCTTAATAACATAGAATATGCTATTTTTAGTGTTTTCACGCCAAAAAAAGACAAAAAAATAAGTGTCAATTTTACGTTTGAAAATTGACACTTTGTA
>CAZFUO010000239.1:0-1846 GCA_964522065.1 uncultured Bacteroidales bacterium
GCAACAAGAAATGTCTACGACAGGTTTGCAGGTGTTGAATCAATGGACGATCGTTGCAAAGTACTCTATACTGGATTTAAAGCACTTGATATAACAGATCCTGACGACTTTACACAAGGAGTTCAGGTAATCAAATACAGCAATTACAATAGTGATGGTACCGATTCAGGCGGCTCATTCCCAAATACTGACTTCCCTTTGTTCAGACTTGGAGATGTTTATCTTATGTATGCTGAGGCTGTTGTAAGAGGTGGAGCAGGAGGAAGCATGGCTAACGCTCTGACTTATGTAAACAATCTGCGTGATCGTTCATATGTAGTTGATGCAGTTGGAAGAGTAAGTTCATTAACTCTCGATTTTATTCTTGATGAACGCGGTCGTGAATTAGTTTGGGAAGCTCAGCGCAGAACAGACCTTATCAGATTTGACAAACTAACATCTGCTACATATTTGTGGCCATGGAAGGGTGGAGTAAAAGATGGAACAGGAGCAAACGAAAGATATAATATTTTCCCTATACCTGCTGCAGATAAAAATGCAAATCCAAATCTTGATCAGAATTTTGACTATTAATATTTAGACCTATAAAAATTATAGATATGAAAAAGACGTTTTTATTTTTATCAATGTTGTCAGTTATTATTTTTTCATCTTGCGATGAAAGAGAATTGACAACCCTGAATAGTAACGTTACTCCTCCCGTACTTAAGGCTCCTTCAAATACAGCGATAGTACTTAAGGAAGCTAATGCAGGAAATGTTGCAGCAATGTTAACCTGGGATGAGTCAGATTATGGATATGATGCACCGGTAGAATATACTGTATTGGTAGATGCTGTAGGTAATGAATTTGCAGATGCTATCGAACTGGTAAAGTCTACAAACGATACAGTTAATATTTCAGTTGAAAAACTGAATTCAACTTTATTGTTAATGGGAGGATTGGACGGTGTTGCAAAGCAGATTGAAGTAAAAGTAGTTGCTGTAGTTAAAAATACTACCATCGAAACCTTATCTTCAAATGTAGTGACTTTAACAGTGACACCTTACGAAGTTGTAATTATATATCCTCATCTGAATTTACCTGGTAGCTATACCACATATGACGGTACAAGCTGGAGTGGTTCGGGTACACCTTATTCCAGAATTTACTCTCTGAAATTTGATAACAAATATGAGGGTTATATATATATGGTAAATGGTGGTAGTCCTGCAAATGCAGTGGAATTCAAGTTTACCAAGGTTAACTGGGGTGATGGTGAATATAGTTACAGCGGAACTCCGGGTACATTAGTTTCAGGTGGTGGAGGAAATATTTCTCTTGCTTCAGGTGGATATTACAAGGTAAATGCAGATTTAAATGCTCTTACATATTCTGTTATGAAGATAAACACATTTGCAATTATTGGCGGAGCTACAGGCGATGCATCATGGTCAACTGAAATTCCTATGGTTTACGATCAGGCTTCAAACAAATGGTCTTTGACTACCAATCTTGTTGCAGGTGAATTTAAATTCAGAGCAAACAGTGGCTGGGATCTTAACTATGGTGATGATGGTGGTGACTTCAAACTTGAACCTGGTGGAGCTAATATTGCAATTGGTGCTTCAGGTAATTATACTCTCACTTTAGATCTTGTTGGACCGGTTTACAGGTATAAAGTAGTTAAAAACTGATAGTTAATTGCAGAGGCTGCTCTACAAACAGCAGCCTCTGATTTTCACTTAAAAAAATACTCAGGCATGAAATACAGATTTGTGCTATTAGCTTTTGTTGTCATTTTCTCAGCTTATGTTAAGGCTCAGGTACTGACTTCTCAACCATCATTCCTTATGGAATCTGTCGG
>CAZFUO010000239.1:1856-4058 GCA_964522065.1 uncultured Bacteroidales bacterium
CTATTACCTTTGATGCAAGTTTGGGCAATAAGGGACTTAGCGGTTTCACAGGTGATATATATGCTCATACCGGAGTAATTACAAATCTTAGTAAAAGTAACTCAGACTGGAAATATGTTAAGGCTGAATGGAATGTTAATAAGCCTGAATGTAAGCTTGTCAGCCTGGGTGGTAATAAGTGGAAGTTTACAGTATCTCCCGATATCAGAACATTTTACGGTCTTACAAATCCTGCAGAAACTATTGAACAGATAGCATTTGTGTTTCGCAGCAGTGACGGGAGTAAAACTGGCAGAGATGTTTCAGATAAAGACCTTTTTTTAAAAGTTTACAAGCCTGGATTAAATATAAATCTTTTAAATCCTGGTACCGAAATTTCTCTTGTTGCGGTTGCTAACTCAATAACAATCAAGGCTGGTAGTTCTCAGCCTGCAACTCTAAAACTTTTTATTGGTAATACTCAGATTGGAACAACTGCAAATAATGCGACTACTGTTGAGGCTGCATATAATTTTAATACTCCCGGGTCGCATTACATTATTGCTGAGGCTGCTAACGGAACCGCTGTTGTAAGAGATTCTGCTTATATATGTGTCAGAACCGCTACTGTTCCATCAGCACCTCGTCCTCAGGGTATAAAAAATGGTATAAATCTGATTAGTGATAATCAGGTGACGCTTTCGCTTTTTGCTAAGGGCAAATCGTATGTTTATGTGCTTGGTGATTTTAACGACTGGAAGCCCGATAATAAGTATCAGATGAAAAAAGATGGAGATTATTTCTGGCTTGATATTACGGGGTTAAGCCCTGATATTGAATATGGTTTTCAGTATTATGTTGATGGAAAGATAGTTTGTGCAGACCCATATTCTGAAAAAATTCTTGATCCCTGGAATGACAGGTATATTAATCAGAATCAGACTGTTTATGAAGGTTTAAAACCTTATCCTTCCGGAAAAACTGACGGGGTGGTTTCGGTTTTTAAAACCAGAAAAGATGCTTACGTATGGCAAAACAACGGTTTCACTCCTGTTAATGAGGCTAATCTGGTTATTTATGAGTTACTGGTGAGAGACTTTACCGATGAAGGTACTATTTTGTCTGTATTAGAAAAACTTGATTATCTGGTTGGTTTGGGTATAAATGCTATTGAATTGATGCCGGTGCAGGAATTTGACGGAAATGACAGTTGGGGCTATAATCCAAACTTTATGTTTGCGGCTGACAAAGCTTATGGTAGGTCTGAGGATTATAAAAAGTTTATTGACGAATGTCATAAAAGAGGTATTGCTGTAATACTTGATGTGGTTTTTAATCATACATGGGGTTTAAATCCTTTTGCTCAATTGTGGTGGGATAGCGCGAACAGCAGACCTGATACAGAAAATCCATATCTTTTTCCTATTGCAATGCATCCTTATAATGTAGGCAGTGATTTTAATCATTCAAGTCAGCATACAAGAAGCTTTTTTAAAGAGGTTCTTAAGTATTGGATAGATGAATACAAGGTGGACGGTTTCAGGTTTGATTTGTCTAAAGGCTTAACTCCTGAAACTTATTATACGACAGATGTTTCTGCATGGGGAAATTACAACCAGGGAAGAATTGATATTTTAAATGATTATTATCAGACAATAATTGCAGCTAAAAGCAATTCGATTGTAATACTTGAGCATTTTGCCGATAATAGTGAAGAGACTGTGCTTGCAAACACAGGTATGCTTTTATGGGGCAATGCTAATCATGCTTTTTCGCAAACAGCTATGGGCTATCAAAGTAACAGCTCTTTTAACTGGCTGACTTCTTCAAGCAGAAGCTGGAATAAGCAGAAGTTGATTGGATATATGGAAAGTCATGATGAAGAAAGAACATCCTTCAGGGCTTTGACAAACGGTCTTTCTGCAATAAAGTCAGACAGTGTATTGAGATTGAAGCAGCTTGCAGCTAACGCTTCGATGTTTTTAACTGCACCCGGGCCAAAAATGATTTGGCAATTTGGAGAACTTGGTTATGATATTTCAATAGATTTTAACGGCAGAACAGGTAGAAAACCGGTAAGGTGGGACTATCTTAAAAGTGAGCCCAGGAAGTATCTTCTTGAAGTATATACTAAGATATTGAAATTCAGGAATAAATATCCTTCACTATTTGATGGTTCGGCTCAATGGAACTGGCAGGTGGCTGAAAGTAACTGGAATAATG
>CAZFUO010000240.1:0-4043 GCA_964522065.1 uncultured Bacteroidales bacterium
GTATCTCGATGCACCCGTAAAAAGAGTAGGATCAATTTTCACGCCTGTCGGTTTTCATCCAAATCTTGAAAAAGCGATATTGCCAAACGACGAAAAAATTCACGCAGCCGCCCTCGACCTCCTCAACTACTAACCACTAAAAACTAATCACTAAAAACTAACCACTAATCACTAAAAATATGAAACCCATTGGAATATTTTACGCAAAAAACACTGCCAAAACCAAGCTGGCAGCAAACATGATAAAAGAGGCATTCGGCGAAACCTACGTCAAGCTGATACCTGTTGAAGACGTGGTCAAACAAGACTTCGAGGAATTCGACAATATGATCGCCGGGGTTTCAACCTGGTTCGATGGCGAGCTCCCCACCTACTGGGACGAAATCGTGCCCCTCTTAAGCACTGTAAATCTGAAAGATAAGAAAGTCGCCATTTTCGGACTCGGCGACCAGGTAAATTACCCCGACAACTTTGTTGACGGGATAGGCTTGCTTGCCGACATTTTTCAAAAGTCAGGAGCACAAATTATCGGAACCACGAGCCCCGAAGGTTATACCTTCAGCAACTCCCTCGGTTTCAGAGACGGAAAATTCCTTGGCCTCCCACTCGACTTTGACAATCAGGACGAACTTAGCAATCCCAGAATTCAATCCTGGATAGAGCAACTCAAAAAAGATTTTTTCAAAAAATCAGACAAGAAATAAAAAGCCCAGTCAACCGAGCAGCACAACGAGCCAGCCAACCGAGCAACAAAACGAGCCCAGCCAACCGAGTAGCAAAACGAGCCTGCCAACTGAGCAACAAAACGAGCCAGTCAACTGAGCCAGCTAACCTAGCAGCTAGGCTTTTAGATTATTTATAACCCAAAACCAAAGTGCCCAGACGGCTGTCGTATCCCATAACCGGAGCGACAACCGTTGTTAGGGTCGAATTTTTAACCCTGAACACCATCGTACTGTCTGTCCCTAAAACCCCTGATACATCCTTGTCATCAACAGGCATACCTTCAAGTTTCTTATTAGTTGACAAAACCACATTCCGGTCATTATCAACCAGATGCAAATATTCCAAATCAGAACCTCTAAGCAAATCAGTCATCAGCAATTCAACCTGATCCCTGTTGCCCCTCATCAATTCAGACCTTATACTCCACACAATCGGTTTCACCAAAACCTTTAACAAAGCATCTTTATTTGCCTCAATTTGCAGTTCAGTTTGTTTCAAAATAGCCTTGCGCTCCATCGAAAACTCGATTTCCTTCCACGCCCAAACAGCAAATGCCAATAACAAACCACAAAAAACCGCGGTCAAAACCGGATGCTTCTTAACGAACTTCCAAACCCATGACGGCTTTTTCGCAACCACCTCAGCCCCGCCAGCCCCTGCACCAGCCGAATGCCCTGTACCAGCCGAACCGCCAGCACCACCAGCCGCACCAGCCGAAGCCCCGGCACCAGCCGCACTCTCTGCACCTACCGCCGCATCGATTGCACCGTTTGCGGTTCCTGAATTATTAGTTTTGTCAAAATCATTATTTGAAGTAGCCATAGTTATATTTTTTATTAAAATTTTAAATCACTTCCTTTTGCTTGTCGGGGTGTTGCGGTTAATAGGACAAGGCCGGGCATCAAACGCAAATCACTTCCTTTTGTTTTTCAAATCACTTCCTTTTCTTTTCGTGGGCCAGGAAGTCGCGGGTGGAGTTGATGATGCCTTCTCTGAGGGGGAAAGGCATTTTATCGATACCCAGGGCATCCTTGATCTTTTGGTTGCTGACAATAAAGTTTGTATTCAACTTTTCATACTCGTACCAATTGAAAGTATTCAGGTTGAATTTCTCTGAAAACCTTGCTATACTTCTGAAAAAGCCTTTTCCAAGATACAAAACCCTTATTTTTTTGCCCGCAGCCTCGCCCAAAAGCTTATAAAACTCATTAGCCGACAGACTCCCGTCATCACAAATATTGTAAGTATCAGGAGGGAGCGGTTTGTCAAGCATTCTTTTAAGAACGAAAGCAAAATTATTTAAAGAAGTAAACGACCGTCTGCATTCAAAACTGCCAAACGGAAAAGGCAAACCCCTTCTGAGGTTTCTGAAAACTCTTTTAATGTTATAATTGAAAAACCGCCCCTCGCCGTGCAAAAGTGCAGTCCTTAAAATGTAAGTTTTTTTCAAATAAGCCTCATTCTGCAAAATATATTGTTCGGCAAGATACTTGCTTTCGCCCAGAGGGCCAAAAGGCACAGGTTGCAATTTTTCAGTAAGCACCTCACACTCATCCCTTTTGCCGACAGCCTTAATCGAACTCAAAAAATAGAATTGAGTAGCAGACGAAGTTTTAAACCATTCATAAATGCACTGAGTTAGCCCCAGATTTGACTCGATAAAGTCAAGTGACTTAGAAAAATCAGTAGTATCAAAACCCATTCCGGCCAGATGAATCACCACATCAATATCCTTAATCTCGTCAAATTCAGTAGCAAGAAAAATACGCTTCACACCCTCAACAGGCGTCATATCCTCATCAAGACCATAAATTGTATGATCCTCACAAAGCTTTTTGCAAACAAATCGCCCCTTAACAGTCTGTACTCCGGTTACTAAAACATTCATTTCACTCTATTCAATTAACATAAAAATCCCCCCCCTTTACAACAACTCCACCACCTGGCATTTAGTGAGCGCAGCTCACGCCTGGCACTAACCACTAACCACTAACCACTAAAAACTAATCTCTAACCACTAACTTTGTTTACATCAAACACCGCAAACGGCGAGTTGTTGCTTTTAAACTCAGGAACCAGTCGTTTCATTTCTTTGACGGTGGCAGGCACGTTTACGTTGACAGCAAATTTAATCATATCATTTACAGAATCATTTACCGCATCGTAATCATATTTGGGCACACTGGCAATTAAAATCTTATCATTCTTTGTTGGCAGAGTGGTTTCCTTTTTGGTGAGCAACTCTTCAAAAAGCTTTTCACCCTCACGCAGGCCGGTAAACTCAATCATAATATCCTTATCGGGGACAAGGCCGGCCATTTCAATCATTTTGCGGGCAAGCTCGACAATCTTTACAGGTTGACCCATATCAAAAACATAAACCTCACCCGAATTTCCAAACGAACCAGCTTCGAGAACAAGGCGGCAGGCCTCGGGAATAGTCATAAAATACCTGATAATATCAGGATGAGTCACTGTTACAGGACCACCAGCTTCAATTTGCCTCTTAAAATGAGGAATAACCGAACCGTTAGAACCCAGAACATTACCAAATCTGGTTGTCACAAATATAGTCTTTTTACCACACTTAAGAGCATTTTCAGAAAGAGACTGAATATAAATTTCAGAAACCCTCTTTGTAGCACCCATTATATTGGTAGGATTTACAGCCTTATCAGTAGAAATCATCACAAAACGCTCCACGTTATACATCAGAGCATAATCAGCAACATTCCTGGTTCCGAAGACATTGGTCATTATGGCCTCGCAAGGATTGGTTTCCATCATGGGGACATGCTTGTAGGCAGCAGCATGATAAACTATCTGAGGCTTGTACATATTAAAGACATGATTCAGACGGTTGTGATTGCGCACATCACCAATTATGGCAATAAATTTCAGCCTGGGGAACTTTTCAATAAGCTCAAGCTTAAGATCGTGCAGAGGAGTTTCGGCACAATCGTACAAAACAATCTTAGACGGATTAAAAGCAGAAATCTGTCTGACAAGTTCACTCCCTATCGAACCCGCTGCACCCGTCACCAGTATAACCTTGCCATTCATCTGCTCGTTGATTACCTTCATATCAATCACGATTTCATCACGGCCAAGAAGATCCTCAAACTGAATAGGCTTCATCTGAATATTCAGCTTATCAGGATTTTGCACATCCTCAAAAGGAGGCGCAACCAACACATTTATACCCTTCTCTACGCAGGCCGATAAAAAATCCTGCTCAGTTTTAACAGCATTATAATCGGGGAAAATCACAACTGAAACATCTTTTTCCATCATTACATTCATAATGTCAGGAGTAC
>CAZFUO010000241.1:0-3723 GCA_964522065.1 uncultured Bacteroidales bacterium
CTCACTGTTAGTATTAAAATTTTTCAGAGAAGGCCTACAACCAGGTATTATTGAAATCGAAAATATTAATGAGGCAAACTCCATTACTTATCTTGGCAATCTTGTAGCCGAAAACCATCCTGAAGTAAAAGAATGGTCATTACCACCAGCTTCGGGAATAAATGAAGTCACAACACCTCAAAAACCATACTTTCCAATTAAGGAAATGAAATTGTCAAATGCATGGCCTGATATAGCAGGATTTAAAAAAACAATAGTTGCAGGATACCGATTTGAATGGAAAGATATTTTAGGATTGAGTAACATTCAACTTTTTGTTGCAGCATCACCCTGGAGCAAATATGCCGATAAACAAAAAATTCACTTAACAGCCGATTGGAAATACTGGAACTGGCATTTTTCGGCAGCTTATAACAAACCTCACTTTTACGACCTCTTCGGTCCTACATTACGAAGTCGTGCAGGCTACTCAGCAGGAATTGATTATGAAAATAAAAAATCAAATAAGAAACCACTTGAATCAAAATTAGGTTTTGGTATCCACACATATGGTGATTTAGAAGTGCTACCTCAATATCAGAATATTGCAACCAATGTAAAAAGTTTGCAAACAGCATATTTGTCATACGGAGTTTCCAAACTAAGAAAAACACTTGGTGGCGTTCAGGACGAATCAGGCTATAACTGGAATGCCAGTGCCGGCACTTATTTCGTTAATAATCAATTTTTTCCATCAATTGTATCTAATCAGGAAAAAGGCTTTTTAATACCATATATCAGAAATACAAGCTTTTGGATTAGAAACAGTATAGGCCAGTCAGCAGGTAGCAGTCAGTCAGTGTTTTCTAATTTTTATTTTGGCGGTTTCGGAAATAACTACATAGATTGGCAACCCTCAGAACAATACAGAGACGCGGTTTCATTTCCGGGTGCAGATATAAATGAAATACCTGCCCGCAATTACGTAAAAACTATGGGTGAGTTAAATCTAAAACCGTTAAGACTAAGAAATACAGGAACCTCATGGCTATATCCAACTTACATTAAATCATCACTTTTCGGTACACATCTACTTACAAACATATTTGATGATAGTACAAGAAAAAACTATTTTAATATAGGAATACAAACAGATTTGCAACTTGTTTTATTCTCATATTTAAAAACAACCTGGTCTGTTGGTTATGCAAGAAAATATGAAAGCACCACATCTGACAAAGGCAGATGGATGCTTTCATTAAAATTATTGGGAGACTGAAAAGCTTAAAGAGTATTCAGGAATTGCTTTAAAACCATTTACTTTCAGGTAAGATTTCCCGCTAAAAACCGGAATATCTTCCTTTACAAAATCCACCAGATACGACGCATCTTTTGGCATTGGACGAAAGTAAAAATACATACCCATCCTGTCAATCTGGTCTGCATATTGTTTTAAACCTATATTCCATTTCTTACCATAATAAAGATTATCATTAACCATTTTACCATCAATAAACGCAACAGCATTATCGCCAACATAATCAACCTCAAGTATTATATCACTAAGATTTTCAGAAAACTCAGATTTTGACATATTATAAGTAAACCGCTGACTGCTTACTTTTTTTAAATCATACTCAAGCTTAACCTCAGGTAATACTACCCTGTATTCAGTAAAGAAGTCACCTTTAGAAACAGTAGCCTTAAATTTACCAAAATCAGGTTTTATCTCAGAAGGCAAAACAACAGAAAATGAATTAGATAATGAATGTAATTCTATTTTATTGCCGTTTTTCATTAAAGTAGCCTCAGTAATGCAAACGCCATTATCAGGTTGATTTAAAAGAAGCGCCTGCTTTTCGCTCAAAGTTGTGATGATAATTTTTTCTCCGGCAGAAGTTGTAATGGTAAAACTACCATCAATACCAATAACAGGCTTTAAATAATAAAAACCGTTTAAAGATTTTTTAGATGCAGACACCTTCTTAATACTCTTCTGTGCAAACACAAATTCAGGACTAATACCCTCGTGCGAGAAAAATATATAATGCTTCAAACCATTAGTTTTTGTTATAGCAAGAGGCTGAACAGTAGCATATTTCAATAAAGCATCTCCAATTTTAAGATTGAAAGGTAAAATTGCACTGGCATTTTTCTTCAAAACAAATGACGGAAAAGCAATTGTTTCGTTTGTAAGCTTTATTTTTAAAGCACTTACAGGCTGATCAATTCTTTCATCGTGATCCTGAAAATTATTCAAAAAAACGAAACCAGACTTACCGTCTGACCTTACAGAAAACCTTAAATCTTCTCTGTTATCGGGCTTAATTTTTGAATTATTCTCCGGTAAAACCACTCCCATCGGAGCCAGTACATCTCCAAAATTACCTGTAAACAAGTGAATCAATCTCAAAAAGAAATAAGAATCTCTGGTTTTACCATACTCACCAATAGGAGCCTGAAAATCATAAGAAATTTTTGGAACACCCATAGGCTCATCACTAAAGAACAAACCCCCTTCCATAACCGGAGTTAGGCCCCCATGATACATATAGTAACCAATACCATTAGCACCCGAGCCCAAAGTTCTCAACATCAATGCTTCTGATGCCTCAGCAACAACTTTTGGCCTTCTAGAATAAGTTATTTGAATGCCAACACCCATTTCAGCACAAAAAGAAGGATACCTGCTTCCATCATACCTAACGGGAGAATAATCAGGATTTTTCTGAATTTCCTTAAACAAGAAAAACGGAGATTTAGACGGATTTGCCCAAAAAGGATAAGGATATGCAGCAGTTACAGGAATTGCCTCATTTTCAAGTACAGCAGCTCTACCCCACCCTGTAACAGTATATAAAGGCACATCCATACCTTCATCTTTTGCAATTTTTTTCAAATTTGCCAAATGCTTTGTTCCAAGTTCATTATAAACACTTGTTTTATCCTGAACATCAACTCCTATCTTAGTAATTTCAGCATCATAATTGGCCGTTGTCATTTCCTTTGCCTGACCTGCATATGTGAATGCCCAGGGTGCAGCAGAATGCTGAAGCTCGTTTTCAAGCTGTATTCCCATAACCGGACCACCATCCTTAAACAAAAGCCCCTTCAATTGCAAACCAATATTATGGTATAACCTCCTCACATAAAACAAATAACCTTCGTCGTTAGACCTGATTTCAAAAGGACGGCCATACAACCAGTCAGGCAATCCACCATTTCTAATTTCCCCATGGCAAAACGGACCTACTCTTACCAAAGCAAAAATGTTATGTTTTTTACACAAATCCAGAAATCTCCTTAAATCTCTGTTTCCTGACCAGTCAAAAACGCCCTCCTTGCTCTCGTGAATATTCCAGAAAACATAAGTTGCAATAACATTTATACCTCCTGACTTCATTTTAAGTATCTGTTCCTCCCAATATTTTTCCTGGAACCGCGAATAATGAAATTCACCCATAACAGGCACGAAAGGCTTGTTGTCAACAGTCATAAAATAACTGTTAAACCCAATAACCTTACCATCAGGAGCGGTTCCGCCAAGATTGAGATGACCAGACAAAACATCAATAGTTTTTGCAGGAATATCAATAGAGTACTCACGGGCGACAGTTATGAAAACAACAGTAAAAAGACACAAGACAATCAAAAACGATTTTTTCATAGTATTAAGTGTTTATAGAAATCAATTTCATTCAACATATAACTGCTTTCCAGATTGTACAAATCGAGTTTAAGCAC
>CAZFUO010000241.1:3763-4034 GCA_964522065.1 uncultured Bacteroidales bacterium
GCCTGAGTTAAATTACCCAAACCCAAATACCCAAGTCCCATCAAATAGTTACAATGAATTTTATTTGAAGTATTCAGATCAGATTCCCAAATAGCAAGATCAGGTAACGAAACCGCAAAATAATCAATCCTGCAATTATCATTGAGATGTCTCTCACCATAATTTATAAGTATATCAAAACATGTCTTAGCCAGATCAAATTTTCCAAGTTGTTTCAATGCCAGTCCCTTGTAGAAAATATTATCCGCTTTCTGGTCATTGTAATACATTG
>CAZFUO010000242.1:0-3971 GCA_964522065.1 uncultured Bacteroidales bacterium
CTTTTTTGGACGTACCATGGTGGCAAACCTTCCGGATAATTACAAGGTTGGTGTAATAAATGTTTCGGTTGCCGGAGCAAAAATCGAATTGTGGGACAAAGATTCTTATTTTGATTACCTGACTAAAGCCGAAAACTGGATGCAGAATATTTGCAAACAATACGATAACAACCCATATCAACGCCTGGTTGAAATGGCAAGAATAGCTCAAAAAGATGGAGTGATAAAGGGAATTCTTTTACATCAGGGCGAGTCAAATTCTACCGATCCTGAGTGGCCAAGCAAGGTGAAAGCTATTTATGACAATCTAATGAAAGACCTCAATCTCAACCCTAAAGATGTTCCGCTTTTGGCAGGCGAGCTTAAAAGCAAGGAGGAAAATGGAGTTTGTTATGCTTTTAATTCAGAAATTCTGGTCAATTTGCCTAAAGTACTTCCCAATTCACACATTATTTCTTCAAAAGGAGTGAAAGGCAGCAGCGATCAGTTCCATTTTGTTAAGGAAGGAATGCAGGAGCTGGGACGTAGATACGCAGTAAAGATGCTCGAAATTCAAGGTTTTAAATACAATGGAAAAAAGAAATAGTAGTAATAAGAAAAATTGATTTGTCTAATAAAAAAATCTTCTCCGAAATTTTCGAAGAAGATTTTTTTATTTCTAATACTCAATGTTTGTGTGCTGAGTTCCCACTGCTTTGATCTGCAATATCATGAATGGCTTCGATGGTATGAGTGTAGTCAACATAAGCTTCCACATATTGGCGACCTTTTTGGGGAGTATCGTTTTTGACTTTTTCAAGTGATGCCACCTTATCATATTTTTCTTTAATCACATTTCCAATGTGAGTATTTAGTTTTATTAGAAAACCATCAATATTGTTGCTTTTCAATGCCTGATCGCTGAGTTGAACTATCTTTTTAGTAGTTCCGGCAGGTTTTAAACCGGTAAAAGGTGCTCCTTCGGTTTCACGATGTAGTCTTACAAGGGTTTCGAAAAAGTGTTTTTTTACAATCTCATAGACTTCTTTGTCACCCGATTTTAAGGAATAGGTTTTATTGAACAATGAAGTTATTTCTTTTTCCTGGTCAGGGGTAATCCATTTGAGAACCAGGTTGACATTGTTTTTATCAAGAGCCTTTACTGCGTCGGTAATTGTTGGGCCATCATACGAATCGCAATGTGCAGAAGCAGGAAATGATCCTAATAATAAGGTTGAAATAATTAAAACAATAGTGAAAATTGTTTTTTTACTGCCGGATTTGTTTTCTTTTGTTCTCATAATGATTTTTGTTAAAATGAATAATTTTAGAACAAAAGTATGACCTGGATTATCCCTGTGCGACCTACTTTATAAAGTAGAACCTAATTTTGTTTACGATATTCACTGGGGGTTATTCCGGCAATTTTTTTAAAGACTCTGTTAAAAGCAGATTTAGTATTAAAACCGCTATCGAATGCTATGCCTAGCAGGGACAGGTTTTGATACTCGGGATTTCCTATTCTTGCTTTAACCTCTTCTACTCTGTATTGATTTATGAAATCAAAAAAGTTGGCTCCAAATTGTTCATTTATAATACGTGACAGATGGTGCGAAGGTATATCAAGTTTGTTTGCCAACTCAGGAAGTGAGATGTCTGCGTCCAGGTAAGGCTTTTGAGTAACCATATAATTTTTTATCTTGACGACATATTCTTCAATATCACTGTCTTTAAGATAAGCTCCTGCATATTTCGCTTTTGGTTCTGTAATATATTCGGCCTTATTGTCCGGATACTGTATGAAAATTTCTTTTTGTTTTAATCCGTAATAACCTATCAGGATTATAAAAGCTGACAATGAAAGTGTTAGCCCGTGAGTGCAAAATGTCCAGGAAAACATTTGAAACATATGGTGAACAGTTGTGAAAAACATCAATACTGA
Organism: uncultured Bacteroidales bacterium; assembly: GCA_964522065.1. Lineage (GTDB taxonomy): Bacteria > Bacteroidota > Bacteroidia > Bacteroidales > UBA1402 > UBA8389. The sequence goes on from CAZFUO010000242.1 coordinate 1,922, forward strand.
CCATATTATTCCAAAAATTAAAACAAGTTTTCGCAACCAGTCGAGGTTGACATTTTCTAAAGATGAAAAATTATTAAAAACATTAATATCTAGTTTTCTAAAAAGCAGAATAGCCCAAATAAAATAAACAGGACCTGAGATCACTGTAAGTAAAAGAAAAAAATTAAACAATATCGGAGCTTTATGCTCAGTCTCCATATGAACCAAGCTTATGCTACCAGAGGTTTCGGGGAGGAAAGAAGCTATTATAATGAAAAGATTGAAAAGTAGAAAAGGAGTAAAGTGTAAAAGTTTTAACTTGTTAAATTTAGTTTTGTTGTCGATCAATGCTGAAATATACAAAAACATAAAAGGCCCGTGTAGCATTAGCAGTGAAATAAAACTTACTGATAATAAATGATAACCGGTAAAAAGCTTTTCGTAAAACAAGCCGTAAATACCGGTATAGAGTCCAAGATAGATAAGCCAGCAAACAAGTATTTTATCGTGTATGGCCTTCTTTTTCTGAAGTATCAGGAACGAAAAAAATAATGCATTAAAGGAGGCTATCAAAAAAACAATTGTCATAACTTATCTATCTTTATTTTTAAAACATGCAGGCACCGGTTTCGCTATTACATTCCATTGGATTATTTACGGCAGAAATAAAATAGCCATTTCCGGCTGGTCTTTTGTTTATAAGCCGTTTCCCGGATAGCAAATTTAGCATTTTTTCTAGTCCTTCATCAGATAAATCAAAAGGCATTTTAATTTCAACAGGTGCAAGCGAACCATATTTTTTGATAAACTCTAAAATATTATCTTCGCTCGGCTCAGGTTTATCTTCGACAAGCTCACCGTTTGTAATTTGATTTATGACTGCTTTAAAGCTGCTATAACTTTGATATCCACGCAATAAAATTGACTTCTCTCCATATTTTACCAGAAATGTTGGGAAACCGTGAGCGCGAAATTGAGCTGTTGTGTATAGGTCTTCTTCAAATGCAGCCTTTGCTTTTCCATTTGTAAAATCATCCAGAAAACGTGCAATATCCAAGCCTGTTTCTGAGGCAAGTTCAACCAGAACCTCGGTTAAATTGGTTTGAAGAGCTTCGGTAGCCGTAGCCTCACGCATACGCCTCAAAAAGCGATTTGCCAAAGCTTCATCCTGCATCTGAGCCGCTTTGTATGCAATGTTTTGTGGGTATGTAGAGGTTTGCTCTTTGGTAAAGAGTTTGAAACCATCTGCTTTAACCGGCATACCATGACGTTCTGACGCCTCAAGCCAATGACCAGCAATATTCTTGTTAGATTCTTGAATATCACCGCCAATTTTGTTATGACTATCGTAAAAAGCAGTTATATCTTTAACCAGTCCACCCATAATAAAACCTACTTTTATTCTGTTACCGTAACTGGCTTCAAGACTGCGTAAAACTGGTTCGCTTCCCCAGCACCATGTGCAAACAGGGTCGGTAAATTCTATTACTTCCAATATTTTACTTTCCATTTTTATTTTTATTAATTCAAGCTCACTACAAACAACAACTCAATCACTTTTTTGTTTTTGTAAAACATTTCTTCTGAACATTCAAAATAAATCAGATATGAGTAATAAATATTACACTTATTACGTTAGAAAGTACTCCGCTAGGATTTAATATTTACGGATATTTGCAAGTAATTGATGTATCTATAAGCCTTAAACCAAACTAAAATAACAATGAAAATGAAATTGATGATTTCACTGGCAGTTGCAATGCTGTGCACACTGAGCATGACAGCACAGGAAAAGCCACAGGTGAAAGTGGACGTAAGTATTAATGGTCGTAGTTCAAACGAGACACAAGAGCCAGGTTATGAGTGGTGGTGTGTCACTCAGGGAAAGACCAGTAATTCCTTTGAGACTGGCGGATTGAAATTCACCTTCACGGCTCCGGAAGGACAGACTCCAGACTACATTATTCGCTCAGGGTGGAATAAAACCCTTATACAGAATGCTACCAACAAGTCGAAGAACGGTCGTCTGACATTTGACGGTGTCTCGCTCGATCCAAATGATAACTCCTGG
>CAZFUO010000243.1:0-3969 GCA_964522065.1 uncultured Bacteroidales bacterium
GTAGTCCGCCCATATCTTTCATATCATTACTGTGAACAGCGTGAATTACCGAACCTGCTCCAAGGAACAACAATGCTTTGAAAAAGGCGTGTGTAAACAGGTGGAACATTGAAGACATGTATCCCAAACCATGATGTCCTTCAAAACCTGATACCCCCAGAGCAGTAATCATAAATGCTATCTGAGAAATTGTTGAGAAGGCAAGAACTCTTTTTATATCGGTCTGTGTACAAGCTACAACGGCAGCAAACATTGCTGTTGCAGCACCTATCCAGGCAATAATATGCAATACATCAGGTGCTCCGAAAAAATACAAAGGAAACATCCTTGCAACCAGATATACTCCGGCAACAACCATAGTCGCTGCGTGAATCAATGCAGAGACAGGTGTAGGACCTTCCATAGCATCAGGCAACCATATATGGAATGGTAACATTGCAGACTTTCCTGCACCTCCCATAAAAATTAACATCATTGCCCATGAAACAACAGATATTCCCATGAATGAAGCTGATATCGGATTTGCCAACTGATTGCCTTCCACACTGTTTAATGTAGCAAAATCAAAGGTGTTTGTATAATATGAAAGCAGAAGTATTCCTACCAGGAAGAAGAAGTCAGCAAATCGTGTTACAATAAATGCTTTTTTAGATGCTGCAACTGCAGAAGGTTTTGTGTAATAAAATCCAATTAATGAATAAGAGGAAACACCAACCAACTCCCAGAAAATATACATCTGGAAAATATTTGTTGCTACAACCAGCCCAAGCATAGAGAATGAGAATAGTGAAAGCAACGCATAATAACGTTGAAAACCTTTTTCTCCTTTCATATAACCAAGACTATAGATATGTACCATCAATGATACAGTAGAAATAACTACCAGCATCATTACAGAAATCGGGTCGAGCAAAATGCCCAGATCAATTTTTATAAACTCAGTCAGTTTCAACCATTCAAAGTTGTATGGTGTTATTGCCTGATATACATCTCCATTGTTACCTAAAACAAAGAAGTATTCATAAGCAGTCAGATAAGATAAAGCTGCAACTACAGAAAGGGATATTGTTCCCAGCAAACCTGCAACTCCCGGTTTCATTTTACTGCCAAGAAGTCCAAGTAATAAAAACATTACTATGGGCAGTACCAGTATTATTAAAGTGTAACTCATCATCAGAATTTCATTTTATTAACCTCATCAACATAGATGTTCTTCAGGTTGCGGTAAATATTAATGATAATTGCTATAGCTATCGCGGTTTCGGCAGCAGACACACCAATGGCAAAAAGGCTGAAAAACATACCGTCTGTCTGACCGGGATAAAGAAACCTGTTGAATGCTGCAAAATTTATATCTGCGGCATTCAGCATAAGTTCAAGCGACATAAGTATTGTCAGCATGTTCCTGCGTGATAAAAAGCCATAGACTCCTGTGAAAAACATAATCACACTTACAGCCAGGAAAGCTTCTAATGGAATATTATTCATATTTTATCAATTTTATCGTTGAACTATCGTTTACGTGCAATCATTATGGCTCCGATAATACCGGCCAGTAATAAAATACTTATCGCCTCAAAAGGCAATAAATACTGAAATCTGCCGGTTCCCATCATAGTTGTACCAATATCCTGCATTGTAGGCTCGTTAAAAACCTGAAATTTTGAGATTTTGAATACGTTGTAATAGATTATATGTCCGCAGATAGCAAGACCTGCAAAAGCAGCCAAACCTGCAGGAAGTAACCGTTTTACTGAAACTCTTTTTGCTTTATCTCCTGCATGGCTGGTAAGCAAAATTGAGAAAATGTACAACACAAGTATACCTCCGGCATATACAGAAATCTGTACAGCAGCTAAAAACTGATATCCCATAAGGAAATAGAGTCCGGCAGTTGCCAATAACACAAACAACAGGTAAGTTGCTGCACGCAATATTCTTCTCGATGTTACCGAGAGAATTGAAAAGACGACCAGTACAATCGCCAATACATAGAATATAATTTGTTCTGCCATATCAATTAGTTTTTTTCTTTTCTCTCAATTTTGAACCTTCCTTATTAAGTTGTTCTACTAATTTTTCGCGGGTAAATAGCGAATTTTCAAAAGTATTCTCAAACTTAATAGCATCAGAAGGACAAGTCAGCACACATAGATTACAAAAGGTACACATACCAAGATCGTAAACATATCTGTCAAGCACTTTTTTTGGTTTTCCACCTTCTTCAGTAGGTTCCTGCATTTTGCTAATTACCTGAATGGTACCATTTGGACAATTCATCTGGCAAATACCACAGGCAGTACATGCATGTTCATTATTTTCATCGTGAGGCATAACTAGCTCACCGCGAAAACGTTCTGATATTTTCAGAGTTGCACGGTTTTCAGGATACTGTTCTGTTACCTTTTTTGTAAAGAACTCCTTAATGGTAACCGACATACCGGTTGCCAATGAATAGATACCGCTGAAAATACCTGATATATATTTTATCAATGACTTCATAGGAATGATTTTTCTAGATTATTAAAAATGCCATCCTAAAATCACGATCAATACCATAATTAAAAGGTTGACCATGTTTATAGGCAGCAGGTATTTCCACTCAAGACCCAAAAGCTGATCTATACGAAGTCTCGGGAAAGTCCAGCGTACCCACAAGCTTAAGAACATCAAAGCGAATGCCTTACCAAAAAACCAAATTACTGAAGGAATTAAGTCCATTATCTGATTAAATCCGTCAAAACCGGAAATATGTAGCGGCATCCATCCTCCAAGGAAAACAGTTGTTGCAATGGCTGCGATAATGAACATATTCAGATATTCAGCCAGATAGAAAAATCCGAACTGCAAACCAGAATACTCGGTGTGATAACCTGCTGTCAATTCTGACTCAGCTTCAGGCAAGTCGAAAGGTCCACGGTTGGTTTCGGCGTGTCCGGCAATCAGATAAATTATAAATGCTATAAATGCAGGAATGTGTCCCTGGAAAAGGTACCAGCATTCAGCCTGATTCTCAATAATGGTAGAAAGCTGAAGTGTACCTCCCAAAACTACCATAGTTAGCAGAGACAAGCCTGCAGACAATTCGTAACTGACCAGCTGTGCCCCACTTCGCATAGCTCCGATCATAGAATACTTGTTGTTACTAGACCAACCGGCCAACAATATACCAACTACTCCAAGCGACGAAACCGCTAATAAATAAAACACACCTATATTAAAATCAAATGCCTGAAGTCCTTTTCCAAATGGTATAGCACCAAATGTCAGGAATGAAGCAATAATTACAAAAAACGGAGCCAGGTAAAATAATAGCTTATCAGTGTGATTAATTGGTATAATCTCTTTGATTAACATTTTGACCATGTCTGCAATACTCTGTATCGTACCCCATGGACCAACTCTGTTTGGTCCGATACGACATTGAAAAGCAGCACAAATCTTACGTTCGAAATAAATCAATACCAATGCTATAACTGCATATAAAGCCAGCAATATGACTCCTACCAGGACAAACTCTATAGCCAAGACCCAGAAATCAGGAAGATTTGATCTCAGAAGCTGGTCAATCCAGGTGGTTACTGTCGAAAAATCAAACATATATTTTTATTTAATAATCTTAATTTATCTGTCAATATCCGGTATAACGTAGTCCATCGAACCTCCGATGGTTACAAGGTCGGCAATCTTAGCACCTTTGCAAACTGTGTTCATTACAGAAACAAGTGCCATAGATGGAGATCTGAATTTTAGTCTGTAAGGAGTTTTATCTCCCTTACTTATAATATAGACCCCAAATTCACCTCTTGCAGCCTCTATCCTCTGGAAGTATTCTCCTTCAGGAAGTTTGATTATTGCCTTTGTCTTTGCACATATATCACCATCAGGAATATTATCGATAAGCTGTTCAATAATATTTAAAGACTCAACTATTTCATCAAGTCTGTTCATATATCTTGCAAAAGAATC
>CAZFUO010000244.1:0-3943 GCA_964522065.1 uncultured Bacteroidales bacterium
TGAAATTTAAGCCAAGATTACCTTCAATACCAAATCCTTCAATAGCAGAAGAGTTCAAAGCAAATAAAGACATTAAAAAGATAGTGAATAGTATTCTCATTTTGATTTTATTATATCAAACCCTTTGCCATATACTCCGATAACCGAACTTTGAGAAACAAAAGCATTTGAATCAACCTGTTTAACAATTCTGAAAATTTTTACTGATTCGTTTTTTCTGGCCATAACTACGAGTACTTTAACTGGTTCTTTTGAATACCAGCCCATTCCGTCTAGAACTGTCACACCTCTCATTGCTTCAGTATTAATACGCTGAGCAATCTCTTCGTATTTTTGAGAAAAAATCATAAACTGAACTGATTGTCTTACGCCATTAACTATAAAGTCAATAAAATAACTCATTATAGCTAAAGTGGTAATACCAAAAACGATTTTATCAACGCTGTGAAAAATAAACCATGATGATCCAATTATTAACAAATCGCAATACATAATAGCCCTTCCAATAGTGATATTTCTGTATTTGTTTACCACCATTGCTATTATGTCTGTTCCTCCGGTACTTCCATTTGCTGTGAAGACAATACCAATGCCAAGCCCGGCTAGTACACCACCTATAACACAAGCCATAAAAGGCTCTTCGATTAAAAGCGGTTTTTTTATAAGGCTTTGAGATAATGACAGGAAAAAGGTAAGAATAATAACACCAAAGACAGTTCTTATACTAAACTTCCAGCCTATAACCCTTATAGAAATTATAAGCAGGAAAATGTTTATTGTAAAATATGTAACTGCAACAGGTATTTTGTTTGAATAAAAAAGCAAAGCACCTATACCTGTAACTCCACCTGTTGTTATTTCATGAGGCAATAAGAAACCTGTCCATGCCAGAGCATAGAGAGAGAGTCCTATAATGATTGTAATATACTCCTTTATGGAGTCAATTTTAAACTTGTTTGACATTGCTTTTTAACAATACAAATCAGATTACAATATTGACTATTTTTTTTGGAACTATAATAATTTTTTTAATGTTTTTGCCTTCTATCCATTTTTCACATGCGGGATTAGCTAAAACCAGAGCTTCAATTTCTTTTACAGATAAATCTGCTGCCATTTCCATCATAAATCTGGTTTTACCGTTGAAAGATACCGGATAATTAAATACAGATTCCTGCAGATATTCTTCATTTAAAATTGGCCATTTAGCATCACATACACTACCTGTATTTCCTAATGCTTCCCAGATTTCTTCGCTGATATGCGGAGCAAAAGGTGCAAGTAATACTACCAACTGGTTAATTATTTCTTTTTTATTACACTTCAAGCCGGTTAGTTCATTTATGCAAATCATAAACGCACTGACAGATGTGTTAAATGAGAAATGTTCTATATCCCAGGTCACTTTTTTAATCAGTTTATGAAGTGACTTTAATTCATCCTTATTAGCGGTTTCGTTGCTGAAATTAAAGCTGTTCTCATCTGTACAAAGATTCCAGAGTTTTTTAAGGAATCTATTGACACCGTCCATACTATTTGTATCCCATGGTTTTGATTGTTCAACCGGACCAAGAAACATTTCATAAAGTCTTAAAGTGTCAGCACCATATTTATCTACAATATCATCAGGATTAACAACATTATACATAGATTTTGACATTTTCTCAACAGCCCATCCGCAATAATATTTACCATCTTCAAGTATAAATTTGGCATTTGCATAGTCAGGACTCCATGCTTTGAATTTTTCGAGGTCAAGAATGTCATTACTAACAATATTAACATCAACGTGTATCTGGGTATATTCGTAATTGTCTTTAAGATTTAGAGAAACAAATGTGTTTGTATCTTTTATTCTGTAAACAAAATTAGATCTACCCTGAATCATGCCCTGGTTTATGAGCTTCTTAAAAGGCTCATCTTCACAAACAACGCCAAGGTCAAATAAAAACTTATTCCAAAAGCGACTGTAAACCAAGTGTCCTGTTGCATGTTCAGTTCCACCTACATACAAATCGACCTGCCTCCAGTATTCATTAGCCTTACTGCTTACAAGCTCCGTGTTATTTTTTGGATCCATGTAACGGAGATAATATGCAGACGAACCCGCGAATCCCGGCATTGTGTTCAATTCAAGAGGGAAGCCATCTTCTGTTTTCCAGTTTTTTGCGTGACCTAAAGGTGGCTCTCCTTTTTCAGTAGGAAGAAATTTGTCAACCTCAGGCAGCTCAAGTGGTAATTTGCTTTCATCAAGCATATAAGGCATTCCTTCTTTGTAATAAACAGGAAATGGTTCACCCCAATATCTTTGTCTGCTGAAAATTGCATCTCTGAGTCTGTAGTTTGTTTTTATTCTTCCCAGTTTGTTTTCCTCAACGTGTTTTTTTGTTTTGGCGATGGCTTCTTTGACTGTCAAACCATTCAGAAATCCTGAATTAATCATAATACCTTCCTTGGCATCAAAGCTTTCGTTGCTAACATCAGCTCCCTCAATGAGAGGAATAATTGGCAGACTGAAATGTTTTGCAAATGCGTAATCTCTAGAATCGTGAGCAGGTACTGCCATAATTGCACCTGTACCGTAACCGGCTAAAACATAATCGCTAATCCATACCGGTATAGCTTCATTTGTAAAAGGGTTGATTGCATAAGAACCGGAGAATACTCCTGTAACTTTGCGATCTGCAATTCTTTCTCTTTCTGTACGTTTTTTTGTAACAGTAATATATTTTTCTACTTCTGCTTTCCTGTCTTCAGTTGTTAGTTTTTCAACTAATTCACTTTCTGGTGCTAAAACCATAAAAGTAACTCCAAAAACTGTGTCTGCACGTGTGGTGAAAACAGTAAATTGCAGGTCAGAGTCTTTTACTTTAAAAATTAATTCAGCTCCTTCGCTTTTACCAAACCAGTTACGTTGAGTTTCTTTCAAAGAGTCTGTCCAGTCAATTCTGTTTAAACCTTCAATTAACCTTTCGGCATATGCTGAAATCCTTAAACACCATTGGCGCATTACTTTTTGTTCAACTGGATGTCCACCTCTGATTGAGACTCCTTCACTTACTTCGTCATTAGCAAGAACAGTTCCAAGTGCAGGGCACCAGTTTACCATTGTATCACCCAGGTATGCCAGACGATAATTCATTAATAGTTCCTGCTTTTCTTTTATAGATTTTGAATTCCATTCTTCTGCAGAAAAAAGTAACTCTTCACTACAAGCAACGTTTATATTTTGACTTCCGTTTTTTTCAAAATGGCTAACAAGATGCTCAACTGGCATAGCTTTATCAAGATCGAAGTTGTAATAGCTGTTGAACATCTTGATGAATGCCCATTGAGTCCAATGATAATAATCGGGTTCACAAGTTCTTACTTCTCTATCCCAGTCGAAACAAAAACCGATTTTATCTAGTTGCTCCTTATATCTGGCTATGTTTTTTGAAGTTGTTATTGCAGGGTGTTGACCTGTTTGTATTGCATATTGCTCTGCCGGCAAACCGTATGCATCAAATCCCATTGGATGTAGTACGTTATATCCATTGAGTCTCTTATACCTTGAGAATATGTCAGAGGCAATATATCCAAGAGGATGACCAACATGCAATCCTGCACCTGAAGGGTAAGGAAACATATCCAGTACATAATACTTTGGTCTGGAAGAATCTTCACTAACTTTGTATGTATTATTCGCTTTCCAGTAAGCCTGCCATTTTTGATCTATGGCTTTAAAATTGTATTCCATTCTTAAACAGGGTGATTAAAAAATAAACGGGGCAAAGGTAATCATTTTTTATGGCCACATTTGAATACCTTGTATGAAAAACGAGTATTTTTGTAGCGTATCAATAGTTTTAGTTAAAAAAAGTCGTTGCTACCTTTTACAACGAACAAAATAAGATGTTATGGTAAAAAAGTTTGATTATCTGATAATTGGTTCCGGTATAGC
>CAZFUO010000245.1:0-2511 GCA_964522065.1 uncultured Bacteroidales bacterium
GGTAAGATCGGCATGTATTTCGTCAGATACAATTAAGACGTTGTTTGCTTTGCAAATTTTAGACATTTTGTTTAGCTCCTCTTCTGTCCAGACTCGTCCTCCGGGGTTATGAGGACTGCACAATATAAAGAGTTTGCAACCTGAAGATGCTTTTTTTTCAAAATCGTCAAAATCAATTTCCAGCTTACCTTCATTATAAATAAATTGATTAATTACCAGTTCTCTTTTGTTGCTTTTGGGTATGCTCATAAAAGGAGGATAAACAGGCGTCTGAATTAAGACTTTATCACCGGGTTTTGTAAAACATTGTAATACAAGTGAAATGCCGGATACAATACCTGGTATAAAACCAACGCTTTCATTTTCGATTTTCCAGTCATATTTCCTGATAAGCCAGTTTTTGATAGCATTATTCCATCTTTCAGGTATTATTGAATATCCCAGAACGCCATGATCACATTTGCTTCTTATGGCATCAAGAATGAAGTCGGGTGACGCAAAGTCCATATCGGCTACCCAAAGTGGTATCAGATCGTCAGATCCAAAGTAGTTTTTTAGTTTGTCATACTTGACAGAATCGCTGCCTTTTCTTTTGATTAAAAGGTCAAAGTTAGTATTGTCCATATTGTATTTAATAAAAACATTACAAAGGTAAATCTTTTATTATAAATGCAAAAACTTACATCTTTATAGATTAATGGGCTAATAAGTTATGAATTGGTCGAAAAAAGCCAATAAAAAAACGAAAATGTAGCTGTTTAGATAATAAAAAGCATTATCTTTGCAGTCCGTTATAATTTTTATTTTTGAGACAATGGAAAACTTATTTCTGTTGTTTTTTGTATATATATGAAACGTATTATATGAAATATACTTTGAGAAGTGCTGCCAGTACTCAGGGCAGAAGGATGGCAGGTGCCAGGGCTTTATGGAGTGCAAACGGCATGAAATCAGGCCATATGGGTAAACCTATAGTTGCCATAGTAAACTCTTTTACTCAGTTTGTTCCCGGTCATGTGCATTTGCATGAAATCGGGCAGATGGTAAAAAAAGAAGTTGAGAAATTAGGTTGTTTTGCCGCAGAATTTAACACAATAGCAATTGACGATGGTATTGCAATGGGTCATGATGGCATGCTCTATTCTCTTCCAAGCAGAGACTTAATAGCAGACAGTGTGGAGTATATGGTTAACGCTCATAAAGCAGATGCAATGATTTGTATTTCTAACTGCGACAAGATTACTCCGGGTATGATGTTGGCAGCAATGAGATTAAATATTCCTACTGTTTTTGTCTCAGGCGGGCCAATGGAAGCTGGTGAGCTTGATGGAGTTCATCTGGACTTGATTGACGCAATGGTTAAATCGGCTGATGATAGTGTAAGTGATCAGGAGGTCGCTGCAATTGAAAAAGCTGCTTGTCCAACCTGTGGGTCGTGTTCAGGTATGTTTACTGCAAATTCGATGAATTGTCTTAATGAAGCATTAGGTCTTGCTTTACCTGGTAATGGCACCGTGGTTGCTACTCATGAAAACAGGACAAAGTTATTTGTTGATGCTGCAAAACTGATAGTTAGAAATGCAGAGAAATATTATTATGAAGGTGATGATAGTGTGCTTCCTTTAAAGATTGCTACAAGAGAAGCCTTCATGAATGCAATGTCACTTGATATTGCAATGGGCGGTTCCACAAATACTGTTTTACATTTATTGGCGGTAGCTCACGAAGCTGGTGTTGATTTTACTATGGATGATATAGATGCCTTATCAAGAAAGACTCCTTGTCTGTGTAAAGTTGCTCCTAATACGCAAAAATATCATATTCAGGATGTTAACAGGGCTGGTGGTGTGCTGGGTATTTTAGCCGAACTTGCAAGAAAAGATGGTCAGTTAAATACTGATGTTTGCAGGGTTGACGGATTGACATTAAAAGAAGCTCTTGAAAAATACGATTGTACCAAGTCTGATGTTGCAGAAGAAGTGATAAAATTGTACTCTTCTGCTCCAGGCAACAGATTTAATCTGGTAATGGGTTCGCAGTCATCATATTATAAGACTCTTGATACAGACAGAGCTAACGGATGTATCAGAGATATTGAACATGCATATACAGCGGATGGTGGACTGGCCATTTTAAAAGGAAATATCGCGCTTGATGGTTGTGTTGTAAAAACCGCTGGTGTAGATGAGAGTATATGGAAGTTTAAAGGAAACGCAAGAGTTTTTGATTCACAGGATGCTGCCTGTGATGCCATTTTGAGAGGCAGGGTCATAGCCGGCGATGTTGTAGTTATTGCTTATGAAGGCCCAAAAGGCGGACCCGGAATGCAGGAGATGCTTTACCCTACATCATATCTTAAAGCCAGGCATTTAGGTAAAGATTGTGCATTGATTACAGATGGGCGTTTTTCAGGCGGGACATCAGGATTGTCAATTGGTCATGTTTCTCCTGAAGCTGCTGCCGGTGGAGCTATTGGTTTGATTAAAGACGGGGATACAATTGAAATTGATA
>CAZFUO010000245.1:2522-3890 GCA_964522065.1 uncultured Bacteroidales bacterium
CCCAACAGATCTATAAATGTATTGCTTGATGACAGTGTTCTTGAGGCACGTCGCAGCGAAGAAATTAAAAGGGGGAATAAGGCATTTACACCTCCCGTTAGAGAAAGAAAAATTTCTAATTCACTAAAAGCCTATGCTTCTATGGTCAGTTCTGCTGATAAAGGAGCTGTTAGATTAATTGATTGAAAATTATGGAAGATTATAAAATCAAAGGTGCCGAGGCCCTAATGAGGTCATTGCTTGAAGAAAAAGTTGATACAATATTTGGTTATCCCGGTGGTTCGATTATTTCTGTTTTTGATGCAATGTACTCTTACAGAGATACGATTAAACAGATTCTGACAAGACACGAGCAGGGAGCAATTCATGCTGCTCAGGGTTATGCCAGAGTTACCGGCGAAACCGGTGTAGTTATAGTAACATCAGGTCCGGGAGCAACAAATGTTGTAACAGGTCTTGCTGATGCAATGCTTGATAGTACACCATTAGTAGTAATTAGTGGACAGGTAAGTAGTCCTTTATTGGGTTCTGATGCTTTTCAGGAAACCGATGTTATTGGTATTACTCAACCGGTTACCAAGTGGAGCTATCAGGTTAGAAGAGCTTCAGAAATTCAGTGGGCTGTAGCCAGGGCATTTTATATAGCCAGAGAAGGCAGACCAGGTCCTGTTGTAATTGATATAACAAAAGATGCTCAGAATGAATCAATAGAATTTGATTACAAGAAGTGTACTTTTATTCGTAGCTATGACCCTTATCCTGAGCTAAAAAAATCTGCTATTGAAGCAGCAGCCGAGCTTATCAATAACGCAAAGAAACCGCTTGCTTTAGTAGGCCAGGGCGTTTTACTTGGTAACGCTGAAGAAGAACTTACTGAATTTCTGACTAAAGCAGATATCCCTGCAGGAATGACATTGTTGGGTTTGCCGGCGTTGCCGGATGAGTTCCCTTTGAAAAAAGGAATGTTGGGAATGCATGGTAATATTGCACCAAACAGAAAAACTACTGAATGTGATGTTTTGATTGCTATAGGAATGCGTTTTGATGACAGGGTAACCGGTGATCTTAAAACTTATGCCAAGCAGGCGAAAATTATTCATTTTGATATAGATCCATCAGAAATAAATAAGAATGTAAAAGTTGATGTTGCAGTACTGGCTTCTGTAAAGGAAAGTTTGCCTGCAGTAACAGCACTTTTAAAGAAAAATTCCCACAAAGATTGGGTTGATAGCTTTGATGCTCATTTGGAAGAAGAAATGGAAAAGGTTATCATTCCTGAAATTCATCCTGCTACAGGCCCGATAACTATGGGTGAAGTTGTTCATAAAGTAGCTGAAGCGACAAATAAGGGTGCAATTGTGGTTACTG
>CAZFUO010000246.1:0-3877 GCA_964522065.1 uncultured Bacteroidales bacterium
TTTTGGTTCACGCCCCATATGTCCGTAAGAAGCGGTTTCGGAATAGATGGGATTTCTTAGTTTGAGTCTGTTTTCAATTGCTTTAGGGCGCATGTCAAAAAGCTCATACATTTTATTTGCAAGTTCTCCGTCAGACATTTTCACTTTAGAGGTTCCGTAGGTGTTTATGTAAAGGTTCATTGGCTTTGCTACACCGATAGCATACGAAACCTGTACAAGTACCTCATCTGCAACGCCTGCTGCTACCATATTTTTTGCAATATGACGAGCTGCGTATGCTGCTGAACGGTCAACTTTCGAAGGGTCTTTTCCTGAGAAAGCACCACCTCCGTGTGCTCCCTTACCACCGTAAGTGTCAACAATGATTTTACGACCGGTAAGACCTGTATCACCATGAGGTCCACCAATTACGAACTTACCTGTTGGATTTACATGGAACTTTATTGAGTCGTCAAATAAGTCTGCAACTTCTTTTTTCTGTTTTGCTTTTACTCTTGGTATAAGTATTTCAACAACATCTTTGTAAATCTTGTCAAGCATTTCTTTGTCAGCTTTTTCAATAGCTTGAGTGCTGTTGTCTGCTGGTTTTACAAAATCGTCGTGCTGAGTAGAAATTACAATAGTATCAATACGAACAGGTTTGCTGTTGTCATCGTACTCGATAGTTACCTGAGATTTTGCGTCAGGTCTTAGATAAGGAATTGTTCCTTCTCTACGGATATCTGCAAGTTCTATTAACAATCCATGAGCCAGATCAAGTGCTAATGGCATGTAATTTTCGGTTTCGTTGGTAGCGTAACCGAACATCATTCCCTGGTCGCCGGCACCCTGATCCATCGGTTCGATTACGGCTGCTCCATCAACACCTCTGTTGATATCTGCAGACTGCTCATGAATGGCGGAAAATACACCACATGAGTTGCCTTCAAACATATATTCGCTCTTGGTATAACCAATCTTATTTATAACTCTGCGGGCAACATCCTGCAGATCTACGTAAGCCTTTGATTTAACCTCTCCGGCCAGAACTACCTGGCCAGTTGTTACCAGGGTTTCGCATGCTACTTTCGACTCTGGGTCGAAAGCCAGAAACTCATCTAATAAAGCATCTGATATTTGATCGGAGACTTTGTCGGGATGTCCTTCTGAAACTGATTCTGAAGTAAATAGATAAGCCATTTTATAATATATTTAGATAATTAAAAACTGATCAAATAATTGATCATTGTTATATCATAAAATTTGTAAGAGGAATTTGCACTAAAAGCGCGGACGATATCAATCTTTAGCATTTTTTTAAGTGGTTGCAAGCGTCCAAATCCCTCCACAAAATTTTCAGCAAAGTTATATAAAAAAAATTAATCGCAAATGCTATTTGGTTTTTTTCTGATTATCAACTATTTCTATATAGCTGGAAAGTATCTGGTTAGATCTGTCCAGTGCCAGATAAATATTACTGCAAATATTTTCCTCTCCCAGCAATTGATAAAAGTCTGATTTTTCCAGTACTTCGTGAACCTTTGGGTTTACACCTGACAAAACTGTTATAATTCCTTCTCTTTTTGCAGACTGACACATGTTTCTTAAGTTCCTAACACCGGTTGAGTCAATAAAGGGAACCTTACGCATTCTGATAATTCTGATTTTTGGTTTTTTCCCCATATGGTCCATTTGTTCCTCAAACTTATTTGCCACACCAAAGAAAAATGGTCCGTTTACTTCATAGACAGCAACACCTTGTGGTATGTTTAACTTCTCGTCACTTTCAGAATATTCATTAGGCTTAAGATCTTCTTCTATAACCGAAACAGAAGAGGTCTCCATAATACGTCTTATAAATAGTATTACTGCCATAATTAATCCCAATTCAATAGCAATTGTAAGATCAAATAATACAGTTAGAAAAAAAGTTATAAGTAAAACAGAAACATCAGATTTTGGCATTTTTAGTAATGCTTTAAATTGTCTCCATTCACTCATGTTGTATGAAACAACAACTAAAACCCCGGCAAGACAAGCCATGGGTATAAACTTTGTCAATGGACCTAAAAACAAAAGAATCAGTAGTAATACAACTGCATGTATAATACCTGCAACAGGAGTTCTTCCGCCATTATTTATGTTTGTCATTGTTCTGGCTATTGCACCCGTAGATGGGATACCGCCAAAAAATGGTACAATCATATTGGCAAGACCCTGTGCCATTAACTCTGTATTTGAATCATGCCTGTCACCTATAACACCATCTGCTACCATTGCTGACAATAAGGACTCTATTGCTCCAAGCATTGCTATTGTAAATGCTGAGGGGAAAAGCTCTTTTATAAGTTCCATGCTTATAGCTGGTGTCTCAGGGCTTGGTAGTGATGCATTTATAGAAAACCTGTCTCCAATTGTTTCAATTCCTGTTATTCCGGCAAATTCTCTTAGATAGTAAACAACAGCAGTAACTAAAATTATGGCAATAAGTGAACCTGGTATTTTTCGTGATACTTTTGGCCACAAGAAAATTAAAACTATACTGAAAATACCTAGTCCTAATGACCAGAGATTTATGCTGTTAAAATTTTCTAGGTAAACGCCCCATTTTCCAATAAAATCGCCAGGTATTTTGTCTATGCTAAGTCCGAACAGATCTTTTATCTGAGTAGAAAAAATTGTCAATGCAATACCGCTGGTAAATCCAACAACAATAGGGTAAGGCATAAATTTAATTATGCTTCCGAGTTTTAATGCTCCCATTGCAAACAGCATAGCGCCTGCCATTAATGTAGCAATAATCAGCCCACTTGTACCATAATTCTGAATTATGCCATAAACAATCACAATAAATGCACCGGTTGGACCGCCTATCTGTACTTTACTTCCTCCAAAAAAGGAAATTATGAAACCGCCGATAATTGCTGTTATAAGCCCTTTTTCAGGAGATACTCCTGATGCAATACCAAATGCAATAGCAAGTGGAAGCGCAACAATTCCAACAATAATACCTGCAAGTAAGTCTTTTACAAATGTTTGACGATTGTAGTTTTTTAAAGTATCTACAAGTTTAGGAACAAATGGGAAATCCATAATCATTTTATTTTAATGGATAAAAACCAATTATTTGGTAAATATCAGATTATCAATGTTATGGCTCGTATAGGCGAGTCAAAAAAATCAGGTCGCAAAATTACCTTTAATTTTTAATAAAAGGCAATGAATTCAAAAAAAATTAAAGAAAATAGTTTACTCTGATACCAATAACCGGAAAGCTTAGTTTTTTTACCGGCAAATGTTCATTCAATTGAATGTTGTTGATTTTAGATTGACGGTAGTTTTTAAACAGGTCGATATTGCTGAATGAATATCCTAAAGAAAGTTCCAGATTGTCTTTTAAATCTACAGAAACCCCAGCTGATATATTATAAAACAATGATTGAACAGAAGAGCCTTCAAGAATAAAGTAGTCAGGGTCTTCGCTTTCATTATATGTAATTTCTCCGGTAGCAGGATTGGTAACTCTTTCAACTTCAAATTGATATAAATCGAAATTTCTTGAATTAAATGGCATATATATCAACTTAGGCTCAGCATAAACTGACACTTTATGTTCTGAAATTTTAAATAGTGGAAGTCCTGCTCTAAACCCCAGGTTTAAAGTCGGTCTTGTGCTGTTACTGCTTAATCTGAATGATGTAAAAGTTGTTGATGCAGTGGTTTCGTCTGTCCACTCCTTTTTAAAACCGCTACTAAATAATCCTATTCCCAGTGAAGCTGATAAATTTTTGTTCAGATAAATCCTTCCATCTATCGAAGGAAAGTAATCTTCAGAGTTTTCTTTGAAATTTAAGCCAAGATTACCTTCAATACCAAATCCTTCAATAGCAGAAGAGTT
>CAZFUO010000247.1:0-3849 GCA_964522065.1 uncultured Bacteroidales bacterium
TGTTGATTCCCTCTTTTGAGACTCCAACATTGCCTTGTAATAATCAACAGTTTTCAAAACAGACCTGATGCGGGCAAGCAATTCAATTTGTTCATATGGCTTTTTAATAAAATCGACCACACCAGCCTTGAATGCCTTTTCCAGATAATCCCTTTCAGAATAACATGTTATCATTATTATGGGGATACTGTTGGTAGCCTCATCATCCTTAAGTATTTCAATCGCCCTAATTCCGTCAATACCAGGCATTTGCCAGTCCATCAGAATCAAATCAGGATTAATCTCCCTGGCTTTTTTTATAGCAGTAGGCCCGTCAAATGCCACAGACAACTCACAGTCGAGGTTTCTCGATAAAACTATCGAAACCATTGTAACTGCATGCGGATTGTCGTCAACTATCAAAATCTGATATTTTGCCATTGTCTTATTAACTCTAAATCATGGATAAAGATATTCAATTCATTTAATAATGGCAACTTTTTTTTTACCTTTTACTCTTTTATGTTTCATTTGAAATATAGCAGGTTAACAGATTGGCATTTTTTCTAAAAAAAACTATCTTTGCTAATAAAACCTCGTGTTTATATGGGAGCTTTGCCAAACATACTTATAGTGGACGATAACACCACAAACCTGTTGTATCTTGAAATAGTTTTAAGAAACGTACAGGCAAAGCTTATCATGGCTACTTCAGGTGATGAAGCCCTGCAATTAAGTCAGGATAAAGAGTTATCGCTAGCTTTGCTTGATGTTCAGATGCCTGTAATGAACGGCTATGAACTCGCTGTAAAGCTTAATGAAAACCGCACCGACAACAAGGTTCCCATAATATTTCTTACTGCAGACTATCCGAATAATGCAAAAATACTTGAAGGATATAAGGCCGGTGCAGTCGATTATCTTATAAAACCGCTAAACGAAATCATTCTTATAAGTAAAATCAAGGTTTTTCTCGATCTTTTCTGGCAGAAACAAACGGTAATTGAGAATACCGAAAAACTTATTGCTTCCGAAATGGCATTAAAAAATGCCAAAGATCAGCTTGAGCAAATGAATGAATATCTTATCAAAGCTGTCGAAGAAGAAAGATCTTCAATTTCCCTGCAGGTTCATGATGAGTTGGGGCAGGCAATGACTGCACTGAAAATGGATTTAAACTGGGTAAGACTTCACCTGGAAGATGCTCAGAACGCATCTCAAAAGCTTGACAAAATGATTCTGATGGTAAATGAAATCATCAGAAGAGTTCAAAGAATATCTTCCGAATTACATCCCGGAGTACTGGACGACCTCGGACTGGTTTCGGCAATTGAATGGTATTGCGAAGAGTTTACAGACCGCACAGGAGTACCCTGCACTCTCGATTTGGAAGAAACTGACGGCGTTTCAAAAAAAGTAAACCTCACTCTCTTCAGAATTATTCAGGAATCATTAACTAACGTCATCAGACACTCAAAGGCATCAGAGGTTTTTATAAAACTCAAAACGAAACCGCAATTATATCTATCAATTAATGATAATGGAATAGGCATTCCTGCAGAAAAAATTGATTCCGGAAAGTCATTTGGTATTATCGGAATGAAGCAAAGGATAAGTCAATGTGGCGGAAACGTCAGATTCGAATCGGGTGCAGATAAAGGTACAACGGTAATAGTCACGGTTCCTAATATTTGAAACTATGAATATTCTAATAGCCGACGATCACGCAATAGTAAGAGAGGGCGTAAAACAAATAGTAAGAACACTGCCTGAAGTAAAACTTATTGAAGAGGCTTCAGACGGCAATGATGCATTTGCAAAAATATGCACAAATGGCTACGATTTGGTTATACTCGATATCTCTATGCCGGGCATGTCTGGACTCGATGTTCTGCAAAGAATGAAAGACAGAAATATCAGTACAAGAGTGCTAATGTTTAGCTTTTACCCTCAGGAACAATATGCAGTCAGAGCATTTAAACTTGGTGCATCAGGGTATTTATCAAAAGACAGTGCTTTTGAAGAACTCGCACAGGCTATCAGAAAAATTGCTTCCGGAGGCAAATACGTTTCTGCCGCACTTGCAGAACGTCTTATATTTCAGGATTCTGATATGGGCGGAAGGTTACTGCACGAGCAACTTTCTTCAAGAGAATTTCAGGTTATGTTGCTACTTGCCAAAGGCAAATCAGTAACAGAAATCGCCTCCTCATTATTTATTTCAGACAAAACTGTGAGCACTTACAAAACCCGTATCCTTGAGAAAATGGATTTGAAGACCAATGCAGACCTCACAATGTACGCTGTCAAAAACAAACTTATCGAATAGCCTGAATCTCCCCTACATCTTGTAGGGGAATCCTTACTCAGGCCTGCTATTTTCACTACTTTTTTATACGAAATCTCCTATAACTGATGACTTGTTTCCCTTGCAAGTCGCCAGGCAGGCTACCTATATCTTTGGCATATCAAAAACAGATAAAAACCGAAGATATGAAAACAAGTAAAAACATAATGGCAACGATAGCAATGCTGATGATATCTTTCATCACATTCTCTCAAACTACTGCCGTTGGTCACATGACCGTTACTATAGTATCTCCGGCATACATGGCTTCAATCAATGATGAAAATCTTGGAAACGTAAGTTTCTCAAAAGCATCAAAAATGCAGGCAAATGCAGCCGGTATTGAAATGGTAAAAGAAGGAAATGTATCTCTTGCAGCATTTAAGATAGCATCAAACGGAGCCGCTTATTCAGTTACACTTCCTGAAGAGCCTGTTTTGACAAGCAAAAACAACGACAGAATGAAGATTTCAAGCTTTAAGACTTTAAACAATAAAGCATCAGAAATCAGCTCAAATACAGATAACATTACTATTGGAGCAACAGTACAGGTAAACGAATCTGACGCATTCGGCACTTACAGAGCTGAGACTCCTATGAGAATTACAGTTAATTACAATTAAGCAAAATACAACTATGAAGATCTTAATAGCAGAAAACGGTTCGACCCTAAGCAAGAGCATCAGAAAAGTTGTAAAGGCTATCCCGGGTTTGAAATTTATAGACGAAGTCTCTGAAGGAACAGAAGCATTTGCAAAAATGAGTTATATCAACTACGATTTTGTAGTCTTAGATGCAAATCTTCAGGGTATGACAGGTATAGAAATCCTGGAAGAAACAAAAGGAAACGGAAACAAAACAAGAACACTGATATATTCCACATTACCAAATCAAAACCATGCAAGAGAGTCTTTCAGGCTTGGAGCCTCCGGATATCTTACAGCAATGAGTGCAGAGGAAGTATTAAAGATGGCAGTAATGCAAAATGCTTTGCCACAACAGGAAGAAGCAAATAATGAGCAGCCTGAAAACGATGGCAATATGGCTCAAATGATGGTCACACTAAAAAACAGTGGTTCTGAAATGATAAATTGTGCTTTAACAGTACATGTAGGCTAAAGGTTGATGTTTGGTTGGTTAAGTTCACGGTAAGTACAGGTCAAAGCTAATCGTGGCTAACTATGAAGGGTTCTCAATTAATTTTGAGAACCTTTCTCTGTATAAGCACTTAATTTACCATATAAATCTTCTTTCTGAATAGGTTTTACAATTACATCAGAACATCCACAATCAATAGCACGCTGTTTATCAGCTTCCAATGAATAAGCAGTTAAAGCAATAACCTCAAGCTTCGGTTTTAATTCCTTTATAATTTTAGTTGCCTCAAAACCATCCATTACCGGCATTTTCAAGTCCATAAGTACAAGATCAAATTCACTCTCCGAAACCGCACTAACAGCCTCAACACCATTAGAGGCATGAACAATTTTAAACTTGAAAGGTCTTAAAAGCTCTCTGATAAG
>CAZFUO010000248.1:0-3835 GCA_964522065.1 uncultured Bacteroidales bacterium
ATTTATATGAAATGCTTCATATGGCAAATAAATCTACTGAAGATACTTTCAGCCTGCTTGATAATCTTCTGAAGTGGACAAAGAGCCAGATAGGACGTTTGAATGTTGTTTATCAGGATTCTGATATGGTTTTGCTTTCTAAGGTTGTGCTTGATATTTATGATAAGGTTGCTGAGCTAAAGCAAATAAAGATTATACTTGATTCACCTGAGACATGTGAAATTTACTGTGATATTGACATGATAAAAAGTGTTCTCAGAAACTTGTTAAGTAATGCTCTTAAGTTTACAAACGATGGCGGATCTGTTACAGTTAGAATTTTAGATAATGTTGCAGAAGAGGGTGGGAAAGTTATTGTAAGCGTTGAGGATACAGGTTGTGGTATGAGTGAAGAAGATCAGAAGAAGCTTCTTAATGTAGAAACTCATTTCAGTAAATTTGGAACCAATAGGGAGGAAGGTTCAGGTTTGGGTTTACTTTTATGTCAGGACTTTGTTGTTAAAAATGGAGGAAGATTATGGTTTGAATCCAGATTGGGAGAAGGTACAAAGTTCTTTTTCTCAGTTCCGAAAAAAACTAATAGCAATGAATAATAAAGATATAAATGTTTTGGTTTCTGTTGTGACTATCAATTATAATGGTTACCAGGATACTTGTGACCTGATTGAATCTTTGTTGAATATAGTTAAATCTGTCAATCTGGACATTATTGTTGTTGATAATGCTTCCTTAAATAAAGAGGCAGAGCTGATATCTGAGAAATTTCCTGATATTACTGTAATTCAATCTGAAAAAAATCTGGGATTTGCCGGTGGTAATAATCTTGGTATTAAAAAATCAAAAGGTGATTATATCTTCTTGTTAAATAATGATACTTTTATTGAAAATGACGGTTTTTTGTCACTTGTGAATTATTTATCAAAAAATGAACAAGTTGCAGCGGTTTCGCCTAAGATTTTATTTTCCGGAGAAGATCATCATGTACAATTTGCCGGTTTTACTCCTCTGTCAAGAATTACCTTAAGAAATAATATCATCGGTTTTTTGCAACCAGATGATGGACGATGGGATAATGCTGCTAAAACGCCTATTATACATGGAGCGGCAGTAATGGTAAAAAAATCAGCTATAGAAAAGGTAGGATTGATGCCTGAGATGTACTTTTTGTATTATGAAGAATTAGACTGGAGTGCTTCTTTTTTGAGAGCCGGATTTGAAATGTGGTATATTCCGGATTGTGTTATTTATCACAAAGGAAGTATGACAACCGGTAAAAATTCGCCAATGAAAACTTATTATATGACAAAAAACAGGTTGTTATATGCAAAGAGAAATCTTGGTGCTTTAGAAAGAGCTTTATCTATTGCTTATCTTGTTGCTATTGTTGCTGTGAAAGATTATATTTTATATAGATTGAATGGGGAAAAGAAGCATGCCATCTCTGTTGTAAATGCCGTGAAAACTTTTTTTACAGGCAAAGTCTCATTAAGACAGGTTTATGATCGCTGTATTTAAGGTCATAAGATCTATATTCTACACTTTTTATATCACCAGAATGAAAGATGTAATCTATTCTGAATAAATTTAATAGCTTTCTGTATGTGAATTCATAGCCACTTCCTGACTCTCTGAAACCATCAGTAAGGCTTTTTCTTATTTCTTTATAAATAAAGGAAGATGGTATTGAGTTAAAGTCACCGCATAACAATAGTGGTTTGTTACATTTTGAAATCTGTTTTGAAATATACTTTGCCTGATTCTTTCTTTTTAAGTAGTTGTTGTCGAGTACATCTAAAACCTTTTTTGATTTTTCTGCTTCATTTTGCATATCAAAAATCCAGTTTTCAGGCTTGCTTTCAAACTTTTGCTGATTGAAATTTGTAGTTTGAAAATGAACGTTAAATACTCTTAAAGTATCATTTTTGTAGAGTATATCTGCACTCATCGCCTGATTGTTAGTGTTTTTAAACTTGAATCTAACAGAACTCAATATCGGATAATTGCTGAATATAGCCAGAGTAAAGCCTGGTTTTTCACTTTTAGCAAAAGCTTTAAATCTGAATTCAGGAAATTGTTTTGTTAAATATTTAAAACCATAGTCAATAATAGTGTCTACCTCCTGAATGCAGATAATGTCAATTTTTTCATCTTCGAAAAACTCATTTAGCATTTGTATGGTCAGGTCATAATTCCCGTATTTTATACCCTGAAGATTATAGGTGCAAATACTGATATTATCCTCATATGAAATTTTGCTATTATTGAAGTTGAAAACTGAGTTTAAGTACTGAGTATTGAATAGAATAGCTAATATTGGAAGTATAAACAAAAAGTTTTTCCTGATTGCCCATATAAAAATCAGGAAAAAATTTGATATAAGAAGAGCAGGTAAAACTGTACTGATTTTTTCAATCAACAGCACACTATCACCAAAGAAATTGCTAATTGAAGATAAAATACTGGCTATAAATACAATCACAGTAATCACCTCCAAAAAAAAGTTGAAAGTTCTGGAAAGTAAGCTGCTCATTTATAGTTGTTTGATTATTGCTTTCCTTATGATTTCCGATAATTGTTTTTTTGTAAATGGTTTAGGCAGGAAGTCAGTACACCCGCTTTCTAAAGCTCTTTTTTTATCATCTTCAAACGCATATGCACTTTGAGCAATTATTGGGATATCAGAAAAAGTTCTTCGTATAATCTGTGTTGCATCCAGTCCATTCATTTCAGGCATTTTTATGTCCATCAGAATAAGATTTGGTCTTATTTCTCTGCATATCGAAACCGCTTCAATGCCATTTAGAGCTCTGACTAATTTATATTCCTTTCCAATCATGGCTTCAATAAGTTTGAAGTTACTGTCGGTATCCTCAGCCACGAGGATTGTAATATCTTCTGGCATTTCGGCAAATCTTTCATCTTGATTGTCAGTGCTTTCAGACCTTTTTTTAAGAACATTATATTCAGGAATTCTGAAAGTAAATAAAGTCCCTTCACCCAATTCAGAACTAACACTAATATCACCACCCAATCTTTCTACTATTGATTTACAAATTGAAAGGCCCAACCCTGTACCCTGAGTAAAGTTATCAGCTTTAACAAACCTATCAAATACCTTCTCTATTTTATCAGGGCTAATACCTTTTCCGGTATCTTTTACAAAAAATTCAATATATCCCGGTACAGACCTGAACCCGAATTTAATACTACCGCTGGTTGTAAATTTAGCTGAGTTGCTTATCAAATTTACAAAAACCTGAAAAAGCCTGTTTCTATCACAAAATATAACAGTGTTTTCGTCTGAAGGTTCGTAAATAAGCTCTACACCCTTAGGGCATTTTATTGACATCGTATTTATAACGTCCTCACCAAATTCGCTCATTTTTAACGGAATTCTTTCGAACTCCATAATTCCGGATTCGATTTTTGACAAGTCAAGTATTTCATTTACCAGACCAAGAAGTCTTTCATTGTTATCTTCAACAATTGTATAATATGTTCTTCTTTCTTCATCATCGGGTGTTTCTGCCATAATTCTGGAAAATCCAACAATAGCATTCAAAGGAGTCCTGATTTCATGGCTCATATTAGCAATGAAGGCAGATTTCAATTTGTCAGATTGTTCAGCCTTTTCTTTAGCTTCAATAAGCTCCTGCTCCATTTGTTTATTTTTGGTAATATCTTTTTCAATAGTTAGCAGAAGAGGTCTTACCTCATCTTTGATAAGAATTCTAAGTTGATCAGTTACCCTGGTTTCACCGTTTTCTAATTTTTCTTCAATTATTTTCCTGGTTTCACCTGTATTGTGCATAGCCTCCATATCGTCAGATCTCAT
>CAZFUO010000249.1:0-3832 GCA_964522065.1 uncultured Bacteroidales bacterium
CATATTGCTCGTTACTAATCATTGTATTTTCGAGCATATAATTTATGTCTGCTGCAGCAAGTTTTGCTTTATTGATATCGCTGTTGCTTAACTTTGTAAAGAAATCATTTTCTAACCAGGGGCCGGGAACTGTTAGAGCAACACCATATTCAGACTTTATAAAGTTTGGGTCAACCACATAATTTCCTGTGATAGCATCTGCATCAGTTCTGTTTTCAACTTGTTTTAATAAGAAACTGCGTTTATTTCTGTTGTCAAATTGGTAATTTGCAATTGTAGCTTTAGCGGTTCCGATATTAAGATCGTTAACAAGGGTAAACTCATTTGAAGTAATTGTATTTTCTACCACCTTTACAGCAGCTCTTTCAACGGTTACACTTACGATTGTTGGAGCGTCTGATGTTCCGTTAATGTTGGTTATAACTGCAGGGTCTGCATTACCCATAAGGAATTTGTTGGGTTCTGCGATTCCTCCAACAACAGTAATGTTAGCATTTGTAAGTGCAGTCATTTCCTTTTTTGTGGAAGTAAGATCTTGTCCTACTGCAAATTCGGTGGCAACATCTGAATTTGGATTTAGAAAGACATAAACTTTCCCGTTACCTTTTGTAACAAGTTTGCTTTTGTTTGATAAGTAGTCTTTTGTGGTGTTAAGTCCGCCAATACCATTTTGGTCTACAGGTGAATCTCCGTAAGGAGAGAATTCATTGTAAGAATAGGTAACATAATCTGTAACGATGTTAGATACAGCATCTGCATTAACAACTGCTACAGAGCTGAATTTTTGTTCAGATGCTAAACCTGTTTGATAACCGTCGCCGTTCTCTTTTGTAGTTGTTGGCTCACCTGCTCTTAAGCTGTTAGAACTTTCAGGAAATGAGATTGCAATAGAGAAATAAGCCTTCTCTACTTTTTCATCATTTTCATTGTTTTCTTCATCGCATGAAATAAACGATAAAGCCAACAATGTGGTCAAAAAAAAGAATTTGATTTTCATAATTGGTTGGTTTTAAAAATTTTTATTAGTTAATGTAATTGTTTAAAATTTTCAGGTTGTCAACAGCCTCTTCGCTACCGGACTGAATAGCCATTTTGAAATATTCAGTAGCTGTTTGTAATTCATTTTCGTAAGCTTTTAAAACTCCGATATTGTTGTAAGCCTCTTTTTTATCATTAATACGATTTAGATAAACTTTAGCTTTGTTTAGGTTTTTTTGTTGAAGCTCAATAGCTGCAGCATTAATATTGGCAGCAACATCAAATGGAAATAATCTTACTGCTATATCAAAAACGTCATTAAATTCAGGACTTCCGGGATTATATTTTAGAGATAAGGTGTACATTTCATCCAGACTCAACATCGCAGGATTGGTTTTTAATAATTCTGCTGTTTTATTTTCGTCAAAACCTGGAAGCTTGTAGGAAATTTTATAATCAGATCTTCTTAGTCCTGAGAAACTGTTTTTTAACAAATATTCATAAGGCTTACCTGACTTATAACTTTTTAAAGCTGTTTTTCTTGCTGCCAGATCTTCAATTTTTAGTATTTGCAACAATTCGACTTTCTCATTTTCAGTAAATGGTGCTTTTTTTATTTCTTCATTCAATCCGGTCCAGTTTTCACCCTTTGATTTTACATTAAAGATTTTATCGTTAAAACTGTATCTGTTTTTTAGGTAGTCTTTTAATGCTGAGGCTCTATTCTCTGAAAGGGTTATATTGTTTTGAATATAGCCTTCAGGTGATGCATATGCTTCAATTGAAATTCCTGTAATTTCAGCTCCGGGATATTTTTTTATTTCTTCTATTGAATTGATGATTTTTGCCAGTTCAGAGCTGTTATTTGCCAATTCCGGAAATAATACTGACTTGTTGACCGGGAATATAACAAAAGCCTGTCCACTTATTTCCCTGCTTTTTATTTTTTCGGGAGTTGGTTTTACAAATGCAACTTTAAATTCAGGAGCCGGCTTTTCAATAGAACCATTAATTTTATCAGAAAGAACATAAGAGTTTTTATTTAAGCTCTTTCCGCCACAACCGCACAAACCTTCAAGTAGTACAACACTAGACTCATTCATCCAGGTTTCATATTTGATTTTTTGAGAGTATTTAATCTCATCATCAGGATTGATCTTCTTGATATTGACAACATCCAGATACTTTGAATAGATATCAAAACCGCTGATTTTAACATTCCTCTCAAAATATTTTTGTCTCCTGCTGCCATTTACCAAAATAGGTTTCAGCTCAAGAATCTTTTTCGAGTCTTTATAAACCAGGGCAGGTGTTAATTCAAGAAAGCTGCTTTTATCAATATTCAATTTGTTGGCAGGGATAGAAAATTGAATAAGAATACTATCATTTACTTTCCTGATATTAGCATCGTTTAAAATTGCCTCTATCGATTTTTCTTTAGCAAAAAGGTTTACTGATAGTAAAGTTAAAACTGTTAGTATTGTATACACTCTTTTCATCTTTATTTATTTTAAATGGTAGATGATTGATAAACCAGCTTTTGTAGGCCCTATGTAATCGTAATTTCCGCTTTTTATCTTTTTACCGCATGTTTTGCAATTGAATTTATCATATTCGAAACGAATAATACCCAAACCGAGTCCTGCTTCCATTGACCATCTTTTGTCAAGTATAAAATGATAGTTGTATGAGAGGCCTCCCCCATACATAAAACCTTCGAATCTGTGTTCTTTAAATTCGGACAAAGCTTTTACATTAAAATCAATGCCACCTGTATTAAATGCACCGCTAATAATGTTAAGTCCAATAGATGAACCGGAAAACGCTTCACAAAACCAAAATTTAATTTCAGGTTGTGCGAATATTGTTTTAAATTTTTTATTGTCGTTAAAAGTCCAGGGATTATAATTGAAGGGAATATCAAATGTTATTTTTTCTGATGCCTTAATTTCAACACCAAGGTTTATGTTAGTTGCTACATCGTATAATAAATTTGATTTTATAGCAAAACGAGGTGTCTTGTAACTACTATTGTCTTGTGAAATGGCAATAGTTATTGACAATAACAGTATAACTAAAAAAGAGATTATATGCCTATTCATAAATCGCGTTTTATTTTTCAGGCAAAAGTAGTTTGCGTAGGTAATAAAAATAGTCTCAAATTATTGGCATGATAATCGCGCCAATAATTTGAGACTATTTTAGATTTATAATAACTGCTTGTTATTCTGCGTACTTCGTAAGGTAAATAAGTGTTGGCAGGTGGTCGCTGTATCCTTCAATGAAAAGATCACCACTGAATGTTCTCCAGGGGTATCCTTTGTAAGGACCTTCCTGCTGTATTAGAAAATCTTTATTGAATACTTCAGCTTTCCAAAACTTCAGACTACTTCTGTCTTTACCAATAAAGTCGTGCGAAATAATTATCTGATCGAAGAGATTCCATTCACCTCTGTATCCTAATGAGCCAACACCTTTGTCAAGAATTCTCCACATTGGATTGAAAAAACCACCGGGCTTAACATCTTCAGCATTCTTTTTGGCTCCAAGAATATCTCTTACAGGTACATTGAAAGGGTCGTCATTCAGGTCGCCCATAATTACGATTTTTGCTTTTGGATCTGCTTTAAAAATAGAATCAGTAATCGATTTTGTAAGTTTTGCGGCAGCCTCACGTAGATATCTGGACGCTTTTTCTCCGTTACGTCTTGAAGGCCAGTGCCCTACTATGAAATGAGCGGTTTCGCCGGCAAGCTTACCACTTACCAGAAGCTGATCACGCGATTTAAAATCTGGTCTGCCCGGTAGTGTAAATTTGTACGCTTTGCTTGATGTTACCTTAAAAAGATTAGGA
>CAZFUO010000250.1:0-3818 GCA_964522065.1 uncultured Bacteroidales bacterium
GTTCCATCATAATCTAAAATTATCAATCGCTTTTCAGACTTTTGATAAGACTTTCTAAGCTTGGCTGAAAGTTCGCTACCTATTCTTTTTTTATCGTTTGCCTGATTCTCACTTCTTATTTCAAGAAGCTCTTCAATAAAGTCTTCAGCCCACTTATTTACAGTTTGCCTGGATATAATTTGTTGCATTCTGTAAATAGACATCAATTTCTCTTCAGTTGACATTTCAAGGGCTTCAACAAGGGCATTGCCAATTTGATCAACATCGTTAGGGTTTATAGTTATTGCATCTTGCAATTCAGTTGCTGCTCCTGCCATCTCACTTAAAATCAACACACCGGGAGAATCTCTTTTTGCTGCCACATACTCTTTCGCTACAAGATTCATTCCGTCTCTCAAAGGTGAAACCAATGCAATATCAGCTATATGATACATTGCTAATAAGTCTTCGAAAGAAAGATTATGATAAAAATAAAAAACTGGTGTCCAGTTTATTGTAGAGTGTTTACCATTAATTGCTCCAATTGTCTCGTCAATATTTTTCTTTAACTCTGCATATCTGTCTACTTTATTTCTGGAAGGCACTACAACCATAACCAAAGATACAGCCTCGTTGTACTCAGGGTGATTATCAAGAAAGTTAGCAAAGCCCTTTAATCTGTGCAAGATACCTTTACTATAGTCAAGCCTGTCAACAGAGAGAATCAATTTCCTGTTACCATAATTCTTTTTTAGTGTAAGAGCTTTCTCCTGAACTTCTTTATTTAGAATAGCATCATTATACAATTTATAATTAATACCCATAGGTATTGCCTCAACATAGACATTTCTATTCTCGAAATGAACTTTGTCAAGATTAAACTCCAAACCCATGACTCTCTCTACTGTGCTTATAAAATGCCTCATATAGTCATGAGTATGAAATGCAATTAAATCGGCACCAAGCAAGCCCTTAAGAATCTCTGCCCTCTCAGGCAGAATTCTGAATAATTCGTAAGACGGAAATGGAATATGATGAAAATAGCCTATACTTAAATCTTTTGATTTTTTTCTGATAATATTTGGAACTAGCATTAATTGATAATCATGTACCCATACTATATCTCCCGGAGAAGCTTTTTCCAGAGCTTTCAATCCAAATAACTCATTAACCTGTTTGTAAACAGACCATTGATATTTATCGTACTCAACGTATGCATAAAAATAATGACAAAGTGGCCACATTGCATTATTGCTAAAGCCCTCGTAATAGTCTTCTACCTGATCTTCAGTCAAAAAAACCGGATGATAGTTCATTGACTCAAGTTTATGGGTTATCTTTGATTGTTCCACTTTATCAAGTGGAGTGATTCCAGGCCATCCAATCCAATGTCTTTCAATACTGGTATCTAAAGAAGATAAACCCGTGGCTAAACCGCCTTCACTTCTTATGAACTCAAGCTGTCCATTTTCGTTTCTCAATACTTTAATTGGCAAACGGTTTGCTACAATAAATAGTTTCATTTTATAATGATATTACGGTATCCTGACAAATATAACAAAAAATAAGTAATTTTGCCAGAACTTAAACCGGCTGAACAACTGAAAATGAATGGTTCTGATAAAATAATTGAATGTGTACCAAATTTTAGTGAGGGTAGAAATCCAGAAATAATTAAAAAAATCACCGATTGTTTTAATAACCGGAAAGGTGTTAAGCTGCTTGATTTTACCAGTGATGCCGATCACAATAGAATGGTTATTACAGCTGCAGGATACCCTGAAGAAATTAAAAAATCAATTATTGATGCTATTGAACAGGCCGTTTTATTGATTGATCTGACAAAGCATAAAGGTGTACATCCAAGAATGGGTGCCGCTGATGTAATTCCTTTTATTCCTATTCAAAATTTGAGTGATGTTGATGCTATTGAATTTTCAAAAGATATTGCAAAAACAGCTTCTGAGAGGTTTGATTTGCCGGTGTACCTTTACGAAAAATCTGCTACAGCACCTCACAGAAAAAATCTTGCTGATGTAAGAAAAGGTGAATTCGAAGGCTTGGCAAACAAAATGAATAATCCCCTTTGGTTGCCTGATTATGGGCCAAATAGTCCACATAATACTGCAGGTGCTTCTATAATTGGTGCAAGAAATTATCTGATAGCATATAATGTAAATCTGAAAACTGACAATCTGGAAATTGCAAAAAGTATTGCAAAAAAAATAAGGTTTTCCAGCGGCGGTTTCGAAGAATGTAAGGCAATGGGTGTTTTGATTGATAACGGTTTGACTGCACAGGTTTCAATGAATCTTACAGACTATAATATTACATCAATGTTTAAGGTTTACGATGCCATATGTAAAGAGGCTGAAAAGTATGATGTTGAAATAAAGGAAAGTGAGCTTATCGGAATGTTGCCAATAAAGGCTGTAGCCGATATTACCGGTCATTATTTGAAAATTAAGGACTTCTCTGCAGAAAAAATCCTGGAATATAAATTGTTTGATTGAATATAATGGAGCAGACTCAGTTAATAGCCTTAATCATTTTTATTATTACTTATCTTGGAATTATTTTCACCAGACTTCCGGGTGTAAATATTGACAGACCTTCGGCTGCTTATTTCGGAGCAATTGCTATGGTCCTTTTTGGCGTCGTCACTCCTGGTCAGGCTATTTCTTATATTGATGTTAATACCATCTTTTTGCTTTTGGGGATGATGATTATTATCGCAACACTGCAACTTGATGGTTTCTTTTCTTTGATAGCAAAAAAAACTATTTCGTGGTCTAAAACAAAATTCAGACTACTAAGTATTATTGTTTTTGTAACCGGTCTGGCTAGTGCTTTTTTGGTAAATGATGCTGTGGTTCTGATGTTTACTCCTGTAATAATTCAAATTTGCCGGTCTTCTAAGCTTAATCCGGTTCCGTATCTCATTGCTGAAATATTATCATCTAACGCTGGTAGCGCAATGACAATTACCGGAAACCCACAAAATATGCTGATTGGCATTTCATCAGGCATTTCGTATTCAGAATTTTTGCTCAGGCTACTACCAATTTCAATAATAAGCATGATTACAATAATTTTAATTGTGAGGTTAGTTTACCGCAAAGCTTTTTCTGACAATAAAGTTCTTTCTTTTAGTGAAATTGAGTGTAACGGGAATGGTAATATAATAAGGTCAGGGAGTGTTTTTGTTTTGGTAATTATTGGGTTCTTTCTGGTAAAGTATATAAATCTGTCTATTCCAATGATAGCTATTACTGGTTCTGCTCTAATTTTACTACTGGGAAAAGCAAAACCATCAGATATTATTCACAAAGTTGACTGGGTTTTACTATTATTTTTTGCATCTCTGTTTATTGTGGTAGGAGCTGTAGAAAATTCCGGGCTTCTTGACCCTGTTTTAAAAGGGAATCTGATAAAATCAGATTTAAATGGATTGGCATTTGTGCATGGTTCGTCTTTAATAATGTCACAAATAGTCAGTAATGTACCATTTGTTGTATTAATGCTTCCAATGCTAAAAACTTTAGACAGCAATATGCTTTGGCTGGCACTGGCATCTGCCTCAACTCTTGCAGGTAACGCAACAATAATCGGTGCAATGGCAAATCTAATTGTAATTGAGTCTGCTGAAAAATCTGGTATAAAAATCGGCTTTGTAGAATTCTTGAAATCAGGAATTGTTGTAACAATACTGACTATGCTGGTTTCTTTTGCTGTAATTTATTTACAGTTTACAGTTTAAGATTGTTTATAAATGCAGAAAGAGAAACTCTGGTATCGCTCAATTTCTCTGACCATGCTTTTAAAGAGTTACGGCCAAC
>CAZFUO010000251.1:0-3791 GCA_964522065.1 uncultured Bacteroidales bacterium
ATGTTGTTTCTTAGGAGTTTTTAGTGGTTAGTTTTTAATGGTGGTGGGGTGTGAGAGATTATGATTATGATGCAAGAGTTAGTGGTTTTGAGTGTTAGTAATTGGGTTGCCAGGGTTGTGATGGTTATGCTGATGATTTTATTCTTTATGCCATTTATCTTTCAGATTGTGGCCGGTAAAATGGCGCTTAGAGGAAAGATCAGATTAAAATTCTGGCTTGTTTGTACTTTTAGCATTGTTTGTCAAATTATCGGGACAATTGCGATAATGATGCAGATGAGCTACAATATGCATAAGTCCGGTATTCGAGACGGATTAGGCTTTCTTTTTGTTGAATGGTTGGGATTATTTATGATTGTTGTCATACTGATAATCATTGGTTTTCAGATTATTATTAACAAAATCAAACAAAAGAAGCAGGCGACGTTGTAGGTTTGTAAGTTTAAGTATAAACTCAAAAAAGCATCCGCTGAAAGTTTGTAAAGCATCCGCTGAAAGTTTGTAAAGCATTAGTATAAAGCAAAACGGCCGGAACTTTAGTGAATATTTCAATTTTGTCTCAATATTTTGTTTTGTTTCTAAAGTGCATTATATTTGCTGCATAATAGAAATAAAACAAAGAAATGACCTTTCTGGAATTTAAAACTAAAATGTACGAATTGGCATGCTTCAATATCTATCAGGTATATGCATGGCAACCCGATTTTGACCGAAATAATCTTACACGTTGGACGAAGAAGGGATATCTTATCCGGTTGAGACAGGGGTATTTTGCTTTTTCTGAATATAAGAGCAAACCGGATTATTCCCTTTATTTTGCTAATAGAATTTACCGCCCATCTTATATTAGCTTGCATACAGCATTATCGTTCTACGGTATGATACCTGAAGCGGTGGTACAGATTACCAGCGTGACATCACTAAAAACATCCTCATTCGACAACGACTTCGGCGAATATTCCTATAAGAATGTCAAGGAGAATTTAATGTTCGGATACGAACTGAAGCCATTGGCAGACAACCGCACCATACAGTTTGCCACTCAGGAAAAAGCATTGCTTGATTTGCTGTATCTTTATCCGTTTTATGATAGCGAACAAGAATTGGAAGAATTACGCTTGGATGAAGATTTCCTGCACGATGATTTAAACAAAGATTTACTAATGGATTACTGCGCCAAGTTTCAAAGTAAAGCTCTTGATCATCGGGTGAAAATACTTTTTAAGACTTATAATTTATGATAAAGATTGAACAGTTAAGAAATTTTTTTCCGGTTCAAATCCGTGGAAATTCGGGTTTCGATAAGCACATACTGAAAGAGTATTTACAGTTGATGATACTGGATTACCTTTCTTCTACTCCAACTATCCAAAAGGTGGCTTTTATTGGCGGAACAAACTTGCGTTTGGTGAAAGGGATAGACCGATTCTCCGAAGATTTGGATTTCGATTGCAAAAACCTCTCAAAAGACGAGTTTATGGAAATGACAAACGGCGTTATCCAGTTTTTGGAACGTTCAGGACTAAGGGTAGAAGCAAAAGATAAAGAAAATCCAAAATTGACAGCTTTCTGGCGCAATATCTATTTTCCGGAATTATTATTCGATATGAGATTGAGTGGACACAAGGAAGAGCGTTTTTTGATCAAGATTGAAAGCCAAGATCAAAGATTTGTTTATCACCCTGTCATCACAAATATTAAAGGTTATGGATTTTTTTTCCCGTTTCCCGTTCCTGCCGACGGTGTTTTGTGCAGCATGAAGATTGCTGCCATGTTAGCCCGCGCCAAAGGGCGTGATTTTTATGACCTGATGTTTTTATTAGCACAATCTAAACCCGATTATGATTTTCTTTCAAAACGCTGTGGAGTACATAATTTGCAGGAATTCAAGCAGTCAACAGCCGAACTGCTAAAAAAGGTTGATTTGAAGAAGAAGCAAAAGGACTTTGAACACTTGCTTTTCAATAAAGCGAATAGTGTGAAGATTTTGAGGTTTGGGGATTTCGTTAATTCTCTTACAGAATAACTCAATTCTTAAATAACAAATAACAATTGTGGGCTGGTTCAAAAAATTAAGTTTGATATGGAGATTACAAGAAAGACAATAAATGGGTCTGAGATTGCTATAGTAGAAAAAACAGATGAAATTATCATAAAAACTTTTGAGAATGCGCTGGATATTTTCGACATAAAATTGAAAAACTGCAGTTTGATTTTGGTTATCTTTTTGTTTTTGAGTTTTGTTTCTCAGGGAAAAAATGTATTTAAGCCTAATGAAAGGTTTAGTCCTTCCTTTGACTTGATGAATTTGCGTAGTGACTCTCTTGCTAATTGGAATGTTATTATGTATGGGACTGACGCTAAATATAGTCGAATAAAATCTGGTAATAATGAATATTTTACTGGTACTGCTTTAGAAAATCAATCTGGTTGTTCTGGTTTTATATTAGAAAAGCAGTTTTATTATGCAAAGAAATCTGAAAAGATTCAGCTTTTACTTAAGGGACGTTTTTTTGATCAGAAAAAAAATAATCTTGCTTTTCTTATTGTAAAGCAATTTGAGAATGGACGATGCATTCAAACGGATAGTTTAGAGTTGGCAAATTCTGATTCGATGAGGATTTATGGTAAGACATTTGATTTGATGAGTGGTTCTTCAGAGGCTGCCATTTGTATAAAATCAAATCATCATGTTGGTTTTAATCTGGACAAGCTTGATATATTGGTAGATGGGTTGCCTGTGCAAAAAATAATTTTGCCAAAATATGAAGGGTTGGCTAAGAAAGATAATGATCTTTTAAAAAGTGTTATTTCTGACACATTCGCGGTCTCTCAATTTTCAGGAATATTAGGTATCGGGGAGTCGGTGCATGGCTCTAAAACATTAGGGATTAAAAGAAATGCCCTGATAATGGACTTAATTAAAAATAACAAACTGGATATACTTATGCTTGAGATTCCGGCAATTATCGGAGTGAAGTTTAACAGATATGTTTGTGGTATGGATGATACTTTAATGATAGATAAACAGTTATATGGTTTTGCTGCTGGTCAGGAAACTGGTGATTTGTTAAATTATATTCGAAAGGCAAATAAAACACGCCAAAATCAAATTCAAATTGCGGGAATAGATAATCCGATATCTGGTGTTTTTATTTATTCTTTTAAAGAAACTCAAAGGTTTTTTGACGATGCTCTTAAAAGGTCAGAGAATGAGCTCATTAAACAGTTGGTTAAATTGCGAAAGGATTCTGTTGTACTGTATTCGGATAAGGAGCTTAAGTTGAAAGATTGTCAGTTTTGGGGTGATTATTCTGTTTCTCAATTACATAATTTAAATCAGATTTTTGGCTCTGTTCCAAATTATTATAGAGATTCTGCAATGTTTGCAAATGCTAAACGTGTTATTGAATATTTTGGTCAGGATAAGAATTATGTCATTATTGCACATTTATTACATTTAATTAAAGACCCCACTAGTGGTCAACCAGGCTTTTTCACTCCATTGGGATTTTTTCTTGATAAGGAGTATAAAAGCAGATATAAACTTATTGGTCAATTTGTTGGGAGTGGCAAAACAATGTTACGTTTACCAAAAGATACTTGTATTTGTCTGGATAGTCCGTATGATAATTCTTTAGAACAGGTATGTGCCAGTATAAAAGGTGATTCTTTTTATTTAACCAACTGGAAAAACCTAAAGTGGACAACTTCAGTTTGGCGAAACCGCTTACTGGGCACTTATCGTATGAATGTTGAATTTTTGCCCTTCTCTTTGGACTATATAGATG
>CAZFUO010000252.1:0-3791 GCA_964522065.1 uncultured Bacteroidales bacterium
GTATTTGATTACCTGAACTCCTTGTGTAAAGTCGTCAGGATCTGTTATATCAAGCGCTTTAAATCCGGTATAAAGTACCTTGCAACGATCGTCCATTGATTCAACACCAGCAAACCTGTCGTAAACATTTCTTGTTGCGTGGTTACCTCCCCATCCGCCTGGAGCTGCTATCAAAGGTCTGATATCACCATTTACAGCTGCACACATAAGAAACATCATACCACCCCATGACTGTGTATATTCGCTGTGAAATACTATTGGGAATATAATTTCCTTAGACTTGTGATTATCAGCTTTAAACAAGTTAGCATAAACTGGTTCAAGTTGATATCCGGCTGCTATAACTTTGTTACATTCTGCGATACATTCTGTGTATTTAGCGGTTCCAACGTAAACTTCAGCATTCAGATATAACTTAGCAAGCAAAGTCCATGCTGCAGCTTTGGTAGCCCTTCCGTAATTGTTTGTATCAAATCCTACGAATGGAGTCATAAGGTCTGCGTCGATTGCTTTTAGTTCAGATTCGATAAAAGTAAATATCTGTTCTGAAGTAGCTTTTGCAGGAGGTATAGCACCAATTCCTGATTCTTCGCTTACAAATGGTCCCTGGCTGAAATGATCTAATACATGATAATATGACAATGCTCTCAAAAAACGAGCTTCAGCACGATATTGTTTGATCTTTTCTTTCCAGTCTGCAGAAACACCTTTTTCGTTAAGCTTCGCGTCTGTGGTTTCGCGTAAAAACTCGCTTGCAAGTGTTATCTGATAGTACAATCTGTAATAGAAACCTTTAATAAAGACGTCTGAAGATGTCCAGTTGAATTTATGGAAATCTTTGATTGTCTGGTCATTCCATGTACATATTGCTTCATCAGTAGGTAATTCCTGCAGATTCCAGAGCATACGAAGATATGAAGCCTGACTACCTTCGTCTATACCAATTATATCAGGCAAATCTGAAGGACCTTTATTTCCTGTAACTGCCAGACCTGCATATATTTTTGCAATATAGCTTTGGTATGCAGTCGGGTCGTTAAATGCTGTACCGGCTGTAATTTCATCTTCATCCAATGGTATTGTATCCAGATCACTGAAGCATGAAGTGAAAAGCATTGGAAGTGCCAAAAATGCCAGTAGAATAAATTTATATCTATTTGTTTTCATTTCCGCTATTTTTTAAAAGTTAAGAGTTAAACCGGCCAGTATAGTAGTAGGTCTTGGATAGATATTATTGTCTATACCACCTGTGATTTCAGGATCAAGTCCTTTGTAATTTGTTACAAGAACAGGATTTTGAGCTGTTGCAAACACTCTGACACCTGCCATGGTGTTAAACACCTTGTCGAAAGTATAACCAAGAGTGATATTATCTATTCTCATAAATGAAGCCTCCTGGATGTAGTAATCTGACTGATACTGTGTACCATTAAAATTGGTGTTCAATGAACTGGAAATACGATTTTTGAGGAAACCTGATGTGTCGTAAGAGTCATTTAAAGCTTCAAGCTTGGACTGTACATTGTTATATAAATATCCACCAAGATTGCAACGTGCATTGAAACTTAAATCCCAGTTTTTAAGCAGGAACTTATTTGAGAATCCAATAACATAATCATGTGCAGGTTTTTCAAAATGATATCTGTCAGCATCAGATATCTGACCATCATCATTTAAATCAACATAGGCACCTTCAATAGGTTTACCGTCAACATCATAAACCTGTTTTTTTGCATAGAAAGAACTTACAGGGTATCCAACACTGTGAATCTGTATTTTATTACCTGTACCACCTGATATACCACCGGTTTCAACACCAATATACTTAGGATCCTCATAAAGAGTCAGCTTTGTGATTTTATTATCGTTATAAGCTATGTTAAATCCTAAATCCCATGTGAAATTGTTGGTAACAACAGGCTTAGCACTAATCATAAATTCAATACCCTTATTTTCCAGACTACCTACATTGGTAAGCAATTCATTGATAAAGTTAGTTCCTGCCGAAACCGGAATAGTGTTTATCATATCATTGGTTTCACGCATATAAGCATCAATAGAACCGCTGATTCTTCCCTTAAGGAAACCGAAATCCAGACCAACGTTTTTAGTTGTGGTTTCTTCCCACTTTATATTGGCATCATAACCTAAAGGTCTTACAAGAGTAATTACGTTGTTTCCAAACAGGTAATTTGCTCCCGGTTCGCTGCCCTGATAACGAGCCATTGCAGGATAGTCATTGTCTGTAATATCTTGTTGACCTGTAATACCATATCCGGCTCTGAATTTAAGATCACTTATAAAGTTTACATCTTTAAGGAAAGACTCTTCCTTTATTTTCCATGCAAAAGCCAAAGACGGGAACATACCCCAACGATGATCTTTAGAGAATCTTGAAGAACCATCATATCTCAAAGTCGCTGTGAAAAGATATCTTTCAAGCAATGTATAATTTAAACGTCCAAATAACGAAACAATATAGCTTTCAGTTACCTTATCAGTACCGTCAAGTCTCTTGGTTCCATCTATATAATTGTATTCATTCCAGTTATTACGATAAAATCTCTGCCATGAATAACCACCCATTACATCAAATTTACTCTTAATAGCCTCAACATCTTTCACATAGTTAAGATAAAAATCTATCAGAGTATTGCTGATTTCCTGTCCGTAAGGATTGTTTTCACCTGTACCGTTCTTAATGCTACCCCAGCTGTAAGACATAGAAGAATTATCAGGAGTAATAACAGAACCTTCACTCTTAGACATATCATAACCCACATTAAGATTAGCTCTCAACTCAGGTAAGAAATGAAATTTATAATCTAACTGAAGATTACCAATACTACGATTTACATTTGATTGATCGTCTTTTTCTCTCAATATCGAAACCGGGTTGGCAATAGCAATGTCAATAGGTTCCCCCTTGCTGTCAAGAGAAATATAATATCCGTTGCCAAAAGGTCCTTTTGCGTAGATTGGTCTGGTTGGATTAAATTCAAGGGCGGCTCCGATTGCACCCTGATCTGAGAACCTGTTCTTAATAAGCATTTCCTTGAAATTCAGGTTTACCTTAAGATGTTTGTCAAAGAAGGTCGGACTTAAATTGATACCAATAGTACCACGATTCATTCTTGAATTTAATAAAATACCATTCTGATCGACCAGGTTTCCGGATATTCTGTAAGGCATACCTGCAAGACTTCCTGTCAAACTCAGGTTGTGATCTGTACTGATAGTAGTTCTGAAAATCTGATCCTGCCAATCGGTGCTGTAAGTATCAAGCAAACCTGCCTGAACAGAAGTTTCACCATATTTAGTCTTAATAAGATTAGTAAAATCTTCTGTACTAAGCATTTCGATTTTTCTTGTTGGCATATTTACAGATACGATCGCATTATAGGTCACTTTTGGAATAGTTGTTCCAATTGCCCCTTCAGCTCCTTTCTTTGTAGTAATAATGATTACACCATTTGAAGCTCTCGAACCATAAATAGCAGTAGCAGAAGCATCTTTAAGTACAGTAAAAGTCTCAATATCATTAGGATTGATAGTAGATAGAGGATCGCTCACCCCTGCAATTGATCTGTTGTCAACAGGAACACCGTCAATAACAATAAGCGGATCGTTGCTAGCAGACATTGAAGAACCACCGCGGATTCTGATTTGTGCACTTGCACCCGGAGCTCCGCCTGCAGTCGTGATATTAACACCTGCAGTCTTTCCAACTAAAAGGTCTGTTGGCGAAACCGCCAAACCTCTGTTGATTTCTTCTGCCTTGATAGCAGTAA
>CAZFUO010000253.1:0-3765 GCA_964522065.1 uncultured Bacteroidales bacterium
GTAAGTGGTCCAAAATATGGAACAAGCATACTTCCTGTATAATTACCTGTAATAGAAAGGCATGTCTTTTTTGCAAAATCCCAGTCAATGGCAAAAAAACCGTAATTATTTGGAGTGCGGAAAAACCTTTTCTCATTAAACTCCTGAGCGATATCATACTTGCTTGATTGTATGGTATAACCGGAAGTTAACGAAAAGTCTTTTCCGGGTTTGATTTTTAGTTCCATATTGATTCCTTGCACGGTTGCACCTTCTTCAGCATTTTTTCTCTTATATATAACTGTACCATTTTCGTCAGGGCTACCAATTTCGTTTACGAATGGGTCTTCTAGTCTTGTTATAAACCCTTCTGCAAGAAATCCTGCATAAATACCACCTATCATAGTATTGTAATCTAGTGAAAACATATAACTATGACTGGTTTCCTGCTTAAGGTTAGGGTCGTTAACATTAATAACCTGTCTTGAGCCCGAGGTTTCGATGTGCAAATCTTCATCAAAAATTTGTGGAGCTCTGTAACCCTGTGAATAGCTGGCTCTTGCTTGCAGACCAGGAATTATTTCCTGCATCAGACTAATCCTTGGACTAAAAACATTGCCTGATTTTATGCCACTTTCTGATTTTGCAAGGTCTCTAACTTTATAATGGTCAAAACGCCCTCCCAAAGCAATTTTGGTTTTGTTTAATTTAAGCTCATATTGAGCAAATGCCCCTGTTGTTACAGAAGACTGATCTGCTACCAGAGTAGTCGCTGTATGAGGTACTTCAACAATTTTACCATCAACAATTACAGCATTATCGTAGTCTGGATAACCAAGCTTTTTATCTTTCAGATAACCACCAGTGTTTTCAACTCCCAATACAAGCGAGGATGTATTAAACATGGCTTTGTACTGAATACCGGCATTATAAGTCCTGTCTGTTGAAAAGCCGTAATCGCTCAAAGATTTATTGGCACCATAATAAGAGTCGCGGTCGAGCATTTGACCTGATGCAAAAACAGATAGCATATCATAATCTCTGACAAACTGCTCATACGTGATTGCAGCGGTTTTCATATCGTGTTTAACTGCCTCAGCAACATCTCTTTCATGTAAAGGTAGTTCTTGTTTGTTACCACCGTCTCTTT
The DNA here is from genome assembly GCA_964522065.1 of uncultured Bacteroidales bacterium. Lineage (GTDB taxonomy): Bacteria > Bacteroidota > Bacteroidia > Bacteroidales > UBA1402 > UBA8389. The sequence continues at coordinate 1,130 of CAZFUO010000253.1, forward strand.
GCTCTTTTATAGTGAAAAAATCGAGAGCCAGCTTATTTCTGTAGCTAAATCTATGGAAAAATCTTGTGCCTAAAGTAAGATTACTCATAGGGGCAATTTCTGAAAATGCATCACCGTTGGCATCAAACATTTTTCTGTCTCTTGTGAAACCGTAAATAGATACACCTGTTTTATTATCGTCAGATACAATTGATGAATTAAAGTTTGCTGTATAGTCCGGAACCGCTCCTGAAGAACCTTTAACTCCAAGTCCAACTGAGTTAAAAGCACCACCAACCTCGTAAGAGTTAACCGCAGGGTCTTTTAAAATGATATTTATCGTGCCTGCAATTGCATTACTGCCAAATAGAGCCGATCCGCCGCCACGTACAATCTCAACTCTTTCCACCATATTTGATGGAATAAGTTCAAGACCATATACGCCAGCTAGTCCGCTAAAAATCGGCCTGCTGTTAATCAGTATCTGTGAATAAGGACCCTCCATGCCATTCATTCTTACCTGAGTGAAACCACAGTTCTGACAATTGTTTTCCAGTCTCAAACCCGGAGAAAAGTTAAGGCTTTCACCTAAAACAGTCGATTGGGTTGTGTTAAAAAGCTTTCCTGATATTGTGTTTACTATGACTGGAGCTTCGGTTCGTCTTTGGACACTTCTGTCTGCACTTACTATAACCTCCTGAAGATTTAGTACATCCTCTTTAAGGTCGAACTTAAGTTCGACTGTATTGCCCTTTTCAGCATTAAAAGTTGCTTCCTGAGGAATGTATCCAAGATTGTTTACCACAACTGTATGTTGCCCAAGTGGAAGATTTACAAGTTGAAAATGACCGGTTTCATCGGTATGGGTGCCAATAGTTGTTCCTTTAATAGAAATTGATACATATGATAAATGTTGTCCAGAGCAGGTTACGTGACCTACAAGGTTGGCATCTGTTTTTTTTAATTCTCCTGTAGCAGTAAGACTAAGTAATATAAAAATAGCTAATACAAATCTTTTCATTGTAATACGGGTATTGTTCAGGCTTCACAATCGAAAAGCCCGAATTAATATATTTGAAATTGTTATTAAATAAAGAAAGCTAAGTAAGTGAGTTTTGGCAGGGAGGAGCTCTTAATGATAGTGATGACCTGCTCTTTGTGATAATCTCAGGTGAATTATAATCAAAACCAAATTCAGTTACAATGAAGTCTGGTTTTTCAATGTTTATGGTGTATAAATCGTTACTCCAGTAAGTATGATTGTTTACACTTATTATGCTGCACTCAGACTCAGTATGTGAATGAGGATTGTCAGAATTGTTATCGAAAGGATGAGAGTGAGCAATAATACTGCCGTTAATTATATGAACATGATAAAACATGGTCAGGCTGCTGTAATACCCCAAAATCAGGAATCCTGCCAGCAAACCAAATATACATGCTCTGATATCTCTTCTCATCAATTTGTTTTTGATGGTGCAAAGTTAATTTTATTGATGTTTCATTCCTATACCTACAATTAGCTAAAAATTGAACAAAACTGATACATTTTTGTTATTAGCGTACATAAACTAAAAAAGCATATGGAAACAAAAATATTATTACAAGAAAGACGTTCTGTTGGAACTTTTGATAAATCAAAAACTATTGATAAAAACCTGTTGAAGGATATAATTGATTTGGCTGTTTACGCACCATCAGGTTTTAATCTCCAACCCTGGAGGCTTATTGCTGTTGAAAGTGAAGACGCAAAACAAAAACTTTTTGCTCTGGCAAACAATCAGGATAAGGTACTTGAGGCTCCTGTAACATTAATAGTTATTGGTGACAAAGAAGGATATGGAGAGAATAATCCTGTATGGAAAGAATTTCACGATACAGTAGGTGGAAATATGGATATCGTTAATGGTGCTAAAGGTGCAGCAGCATTTCTTTATGGATCAACTGAAGAAAGAAAAACAAAGTTTGTTGAAAGTAATTGCGGTCTTTTAGCTATGTCAATAATGGTTGCTGCAAAAGAATATGGCGTTGATAGTCATCCAATGAGTGGTATCGATTTTGACGGCATTCACAAAGCTTTTGGACTTAAAGAAAGCGAATCTGTTGTAATGTGTATTACTCTGGGTTATTATAAAAATGAAAAACCCCTTCATGCCAGAAGACCAAGAAGAGGTTTTGAAGATATTGTAACTGTTCTATAATCAGTTACTGTCTTTTATACATCTTACATATGCATGTGAATCATTTGTGATTTGATTGAAAACAATTTCTCCGTTTTCGTTTGATAGCATTGCTACTTCAATAGGTGGTATTGTCAAATGTGGCATGGGCCTAAATCTTGCCCATAAAAAGCATCTGGTACCAAATGACACATACTTTCCATCTTCACTAAATGAGTTGTTAATTGTAAGCATACCACCGGGCAAAGCACAAAAGTCATATTCATCGCTGGCTTGAGTGTTTTGTCCGTACCATATATCGTTACCTCTGGCTTTTAATTTTCCACCTGCATTATTACCAAGATATTTAACAAGTTCATCCCAATCTTCTCTTGATGGAATATGCCATCCTGATGGGCATAGATTGTCTGTTGCCACTGAGAGGCGGCTGTACATATATCCAAACTTTTCAATATAACTGCTATCATTGTTATAGTA
>CAZFUO010000254.1:0-3731 GCA_964522065.1 uncultured Bacteroidales bacterium
TGCTCATAATATTAAATCGTTGCAAAGAAACGTAATTTAGCTGATATTTTGTAAGTTTGCAAGAAAGTATTTTAAAATTTTATAAGTATGAGAACTATATTTCTTACGTTTTTAACATTAACAATTACTGCAACATTATTAGCACAATCATTAAACTCTGTTCAACTAAACAGCTATAGTAAATCGAAAGGAGTAGACATCATGGTTGCACTTCAAAAACGGCAATCAACCAGAGTTTTTGATACAAAAGAATTAACAGTTCAAGATTTATCTGACTTACTTTGGGCTGCAAATGGCATTAACAGACCTGAAAGTGGAAAAAGGACAGCACCATCGGCGATTAATTCTCAGGATGTTGATGTCTATGTTTTAAAATCTGATGGTGCATATTTATATGATGCAATTAAACATTCGATTAATCAGATTACTACCGAAGACCTTAGATCGTTATGTGACGGAAACCGCCCTTCAGGAGCACCAGTAATTTTATTGTTGGTTTCTGATATTTCAAGATACAGAAATTACAAAGCAGACGATGTCGAAGCAAATAAACATATTTCAAATATGAGTATTTTGGATGCCGGTATTGTTTCACAAAATATTTCACTTTTTTGCGCTGCAGCAAATTTAGCAACTGTACCTCGCGCAGGCATGAACCAGGATGGTCTGAAAAAGGCATTAAACCTCAAACCATCCCAGTCTGCATGGCTAAATCATCCTGTCGGTTACTTTAAAAATTAATCTCTATACTTACAGCAACCTGGTAAATTGTCATATGTAGCCTTTGCGGTTTTGTGATATTTTGTATCATGTCCCGCAATGGCTACCGCTTTACTTATAGCCTGAAGATCTGTTTTGTCAGGCGAGAATTTAACGACAAGAATTTTAGTTTCAGAATCCCATTTTGCCGAAACCACACCTTCAACCCCCTTGGCAGTACTTTCGATACGTTCCCTACACATATCACATAGACCTTCCACTGTCAACTTTTCAATTTTATCAGAAGAGACCTTATTATTCATATTCATCATACTGGGCTTTCCTTCAAGTTGAGCTGATGCATCAACTGAATATGCTCCGTTTGTTACAATTTCTTCACCGTCACTAAGTCCGGAAATAACATGATATGAATTACCTAATGAATTACCAAGTTCAATCTCCCTAAGCATAAATGCAGGAGGCTCTGAGCCCGGATGTTTTACATATACCACAGACCGTTTTCCTGTCCATAGCACTGCAGATGAAGGTATAACAATTTCGTTCTTCAATTCAGATAACGAGCTTGTCAATTTTCCGGTTGCATACATCTCAGGTTTAAGTAATAAATTTTTATTTGAAACCTCGACTCTGACTTTTGTCGTACGTGAAATATTATCAATCAAAGGATCAATGAATGAGATTTTTCCCGAGAATGTTTTTCCAGGAACAGAATTTAAAGTAAAACTTAAAATATCACCAATTTTCAAATAAGGCAAATCTGATTCAAAAACATCAAAAAGAGCCCATACTTTAGTTAAATCTGCAACATTAAGAATTACACTTCCCTGATTAATATAATCACCCTGACTAACATTCCTGCTTATCACAACACCACCGGAATTTGAATAAATTTCCGAATAGGGATTAGCAATACCAGATTTCTCAATATTTTCGATTTGCTTGTCAGATATCTTCCAGTATTTTAGCTTATCTCTTGCTGATTGCAATAAAGCAGGATGTGTAGATTTTAATTTAACTGACTCAATCAACTCTTGCTGAGCACTTAGCAAATCGGGAGAGTAAACAGTCGCAATTTTTTGACCTTTGATGATTTTTTCTCCGGTGTAATTAACAAATAACTTTTCTATACGACCGTTAATATGTGATGACTGCGATTGTAAAGATCTCTCATCAACCTTAATAACACCATACAACTGAATTTCTTTAACAGGATTACTACGACTAACCACTGTGGTCTGAATATTAGCCAAAGCAATAGCCTCTTCAGAAAGCACAATAGCATCGCTATCTACAGAGGTGTTACTGCCACCTGAGCTTTTCAAAGGGATTAAATCCATTGCACACAAAGGGCATTTACCAGGTTCGTCCATTTTTATCTGAGGATGCATTGAGCATGTCCATACTTCTTTTTCAGAATGTTCATGTAAATGTTCATCAGCATTATTATTTGTCGAACGATTACCAAAAATAAGCCACCCTAATGATAGGCCTGCTAAAAGTAAAAATACGTAAATTATATATTTATTTGGTTTCATAATCTTTTGATTTAATTATTTAAATGAATATAAGCGAGCAGCCGCAACAACCTGAATGTTGTAAAACGTTTTTGCTTCTTCTTTTCTAACTCTATAGTCAATTAATTGCCTTTGCAGTTGAATAACATTATCAAGGTCCTTTTTTCCAGCAGAAAAATCCTGAACAGAAATATTGTATGCACTTATAGCAATATTGTATTGTTTTTCAAGTAAATCAATTTGTCTTTTAGAGTTTTCTATCTGGTTTTTAATTTGGTACAACTCAGATCGAAGATTATTAAAACTATCTGAATACTTTTCAACATTCGATTGCAGCAATAATTCTGCCTCTTTTTGTTGAGCTTTATATTTCTTTCTAAAAACAGGAATACTAAGAGAAACCATAGGCATAAACATATCTGTACCCATGTCTTTCTTTAAAACAGAGTATTGCATTCCAACTCCAATCATTGGAAAACTCATTTTTTTTACCATCTCTATTTTTGATTTATATGCCAACTCCTCTTGTTTAATCATAGTTAACATAGGATTATTAACAACAATTTTGTTTATAATCTCAGCTATATCAGGATTGTGTTTTAATAATTCAATCGAATCAGGAATATGCACATCCAAATCTATCGATCTGTTTAATAATGTGTTAAACTTTATCTTCTCAGTTTTAATTTCAGAAATCAAATTTTCAATTTCATTTTCAACTTCAGCCTTTTCCAATTGTATTTGCAATAAGCCTGCGGTTTCAAACTTACGCATTAACAGGCTTTCCAATTGATTCAGTAGATATTTGTTTTCGTTTAAAGCAAGTAGTTTATGATTTAGATTATAAATCATAAACCATTGACTATACACATTAAAGTACAAATCATCTCTGGTTTGTTTGAATTTCTCATATGCCATATTAGCCATATGAACAGCTTCAGTTTGGGCGGCTTTTGTCACGCCAAACCATGGGAACATTTGCATAAGTTTAATATCTGCAATTGCACCACCACCATCAACATCCATGGGCTTAAGGTAAAAACCTATCTCCATTACAGGATCAGGAATCGATTTAGCCTGAGGTATTTTTTGAAGCCATGCCTGATATTCCATAAAATCTGAATTTAATGCCGGATTATTTTTTAATGCGGCATTTATGTAAATCTCTATAGAATCACTATTTGCAGATATAATGGCATTATTAATCAGTAATACCATTATAATGAATATGATTTTTATTTTTGTCATAGTTATTTCTTATTAGAACGTTCTCTCCAGATACTTTGAAGTACAGGAACCACAAAAATGGTCATTGATTGTATCAGCATACCTCCAAAAGTAGGAATAGCCATAGGTATCATTATATCTGAACCTCTTCCCGTTGAAGTCAGAATAGGTAACAGGGCAATCAAGGTTACTGCAGTAGTCATTGCAGCAGGTCTTACCCTCCTTAAACCTGCAAAAACCACGGCCTCAGTTATTTCCTCTTTTGTCTTT
>CAZFUO010000255.1:0-3728 GCA_964522065.1 uncultured Bacteroidales bacterium
AGAGCCTCAGAAATACTTCTTAACAGAGCAGAGGCTTATATTATGACAAATCAACTGGATAAAGCTTCAGAAGATCTTAAGACTTTAATCTCCAGAAATCTTGGTGTACCGACAACAACAATAAGCCTGCCTGAAGGAAATAAACAAGCCTTATTAGACAGGTTAAGAAAAGAAAGAGCAATGGAACTTTGTTTTGAAGGTCATCAGTTTTTTGATATAACCAGATGGAAGCAAAATCTGGTAAGACCTGCATCCTCAAATTCAAATGTGAAATTTTTGCCTTACCCTAACGAACGTTTTGTTTTGCCAATACCTCAAACAGAACTTGATGCAAATAAAAACATGGTTGGAAATCCGGGTATAAACAATTAATAACAAGAAAAAATGAGAAATATAAAATATCTTGCAATCATTGTTCCGCTTATAGTTTTAACATCATGCGGACTAGATGAACATGAGGCATACGATACTCCATTTGTTCATATAATGAAAGACGAAACCTCTTTCACCAAAGTGACTCCAAATTCTAATTTTGTTGCAACATACAATATTTATTTAAGTTCAGCACCACTAACTCAAAACCTTGAGGTTGAATATGAGATTATTGTGGGTGACGGCCTAAAGGCAGGCAGAGATTATGAAATAATTACTACAGGTAATAAGCTTTTGTTTATGCCCGGTATTTATGATATGCCAATCAGAATAAAGTGGATGCCTTATCCTGTAGATCAGACAAAACAAAACACACTTACAATTAAGATTTTAAGTAATAGTCTGAATTTTAATATTGGACTACCTGGTCCTGATCATTTACAAAGTTCCTTCACTATTACAAAGTCATATTAATAAAAAATCAGATGAAGCGATTAACAATAATATTTAGTCTGCTGATAATAGCTTTTTCAGTATCAGCAGCAAAGCTTAAACCTGACAGTAAGCTGGTAAAGGGTAAACTAAATAATGGGATGACGTATTATATATACCCAAATGATTACCCTAAAGGTGAGGCTGTTTTCAGACTTTTTATTAAATCAGGTTCTGTCTTTGAAGAAGATACTCAGAAAGGACTTGCACACTTTCTTGAACATATGGCATTTAACGGTACAAAAAACTTTCCGGGCAATGCAATTGTAAAATATCTGGAGTCAAAAGGTGCTAAATTCGGTAAAGACCTGAATGCACACACTTCATTTAATGAGACAGTTTACAAACTTCAACTACCCACCTCCGATAAAGCTTTTGTTGATTCGGCACTTATGATACTTGCCGATTGGGCAGGAGGATTATTACTTGATAGTCTTGAAATTGATAAAGAAAGAGGTGTAATCTACTCTGAATGGCTTTCAAAAACCGGTCCTGAAAAAGAAATTCAGGAAGCATTCTTAATGGATATTCTGAATAATTCAAGATATAAAGATAGAATAGTGATTGGAGATACAGCTGTAATAATGAACTTTCCACATAAAGTTTTGAGAGATTATTATCAGAAATGGTATCATCCCAGCCTTATGGCGATAGCGGTTTCGGGAGATGTTGATGTAAAAGAGATGGAAAAAAATATTAAGAAGAAATTCTCTGCCATTGTTAAACCGGCAATAGAAGAAGCTCCTGTTTACGGAATACCTGATTATGAAAAAGAAAATGCTAAAATACTTGTGCACGAGTCACTTTCAAAGATAGAATTTAACAGAATGCAACTGTTGCCCTTACTTCCGGCTGTAGTTGAAGAATCTGATTATCCCGCTTACCTTAGACAAGTTATTGTAAACAGATTGATGAAAGCCAGACTAAGCTCACTTACATTTGAAAATCAGCCGTACAGCAATCCTTCTGTTAGTATTTCAGGATTTTTGAATACAAAAGGTATTCTTCTGGCATCAGCAGAGTTAATTCCAAATAAAATTGATACCGGTATAACAACCTTTACGTATCACCTTGAGCAAATGTTCAGATACGGCTTTATAAACTCTGAGATTTCTAAAGTTAAAAAGTCATATTTGAGTTCACTCGAAAGGAGTGTAAAGTCTAAGAATCCTGTTTTATCAGAATCGTTTATGAATCAGTTATATTCTGATTTTTATAAAGGAGATGCAATGATAAGTCCGGCAGCAGAGTATAAACTTGCCCGGAAATATATTTCCAATATAGATTCGACTTCGATTGTAGAGTATTTTAAGACAACAGTAGATAATAGTAAAACACATTATCTGATGTCAGCATTTTCAAAAGTTAAAGAAGAGTTACCAGATTCAGCAGAATTACTTGCACTCACACGTACAGCCAGAGAAAGCAACGTGACACCTTTCAAAAAGGACTATTATATTCCGGAAAATTTACTTGAAAACGAACCCAAAGCCGGTAAAATTATCGAAACCACTAAGCTTGATGACATAAATTCTATTAAATTGAAGCTTTCAAACGGTTCGACAGTTATCTTCAAACGTTCTGAAACTAAAAAGAGTCAATTGACTATCAGCGGTTTCAGAAAGGGTGGGCAATATTCTCTAAATCCTGAAGATTATGTAAGCAGTTTATATGCCGGTGGTATTATAAGTCTTAGTGGGGCTGGAGAATTTTCCAGAGATGCGCTTAATCATTTTCTTGCCGGAAATACTGCATCTGTAAGATTTCTAATAGACAAAACCAGGTCAGGTTTGGCCGGGAATGCAGATTTAAAAGATAAAGAGACATTATTTAAACTATTATATCTCAAATGGACGCAGCCTAGAGTTGACACAGCTTTATATAATCAAACAAGAGAAAAAGCAATCGAAAACTATCTAACTGCAAACAAAACCGATGTCGAAAAATTTAATGAAGAATTATCATATCTGATGGTAGGTAAAAACTACACAAATAGAGAACTGACAGATAGTCTGATAATTAATGAGTTAAGCATGGAGAAATTTCTCCCGGTATTTAATAAAGTTTATGGTTCTGCCGAAGGTTATACATTTATAATAACAGCAGACTGTGAATTGCAGGATGTGAAACCGCTTATTGAAAAATATTTAGGTGGACTTCCATCTGGTAAGTCAAACACTGCATATATTTTTAAAGGCCCTGAAATTCCTCAGGAATATGTAGCATTTGAAAAGAAAGTAAACGATTCACCAAAAGCTACTGTAATGATGGTATTTCAAAACCAGAAAGTTGAAGGAAGTATGAATCTTAATGATTTGAAGAATGATATGGCCAAAGACGTGCTTAGAGTAAAACTTCTTGGTGAATTGAGAGAGAAACTCGGAATGGTCTATAGCGTAGGCGTATCGTCAGGTTCAACAAAACATCCTTCAAAATTAAACAGAAGGTCGGTTTCATTTAGCTGCTTACCAGAAAACGTCGATCTGTTGTGTAATAAAACAATTGAACAAATAACAGATATGGTTAATAATCCTTCAGGTTTTGAACAAGAACTGAAAGATGTGAAAACCAATCTTGTCAAAGCAATAATGCTCGATAAGCAAAAAGACTCATTCTGGAGTACTTACATCAGAAACAGTATTTTTAACGGAGACACAAACTGGTCTTTTATTAAAAATTATGAAGATATAGTAAACAGTATAACGACAAAGGATATTGCTGCGATTTTTGAAGAAGCATATCTTAAAACCCCTGCCATTAAGGCAGTTATGTATCCAAAAGATAGTATTACCAAATAATTTCATTTAATCAATTTTTATTATGAAACATTTATTTAAAACCTTTCTCATGCTGGCAGCATTTGC
>CAZFUO010000256.1:0-3686 GCA_964522065.1 uncultured Bacteroidales bacterium
ATAAGATCATATTTTTTTGCAAGATCCCAATGCGGAACCGCACCTTCATAAAGCTCTGGAATTGCACCACCTGTTCTCTCAACCACATTGTCCTCAGCTCTTCTACCTTCAGGAACACTTTCGTGAGGCAGGTTTGGCAACTGAACCAGTAAATCCTGAAGACCATCCTCCGCAGATTTCATTTCAGCTTCCAAAGCCTTGTTTGATTCTTTAAGCTCAGCAGATCTTTGCTTTGCAGACTCTGCTTCAGCCTTTTTGCCCTCTTTCATAAATTGACCGATTGAGCGCGACAATTGATTAAGTTCAGCCAGACTGGCATCAAGATTAACCTGGGTAGATCGTCTTGTTGCATCAAGCTTAAGAATTTCATCAACTATATTGTTGGCATCAAAACATTTTTTGGCAAGACCCTTAATAACCAGATCTTTGTTTTCGGCAATAAATTTCAGAGTAAGCATATTATTTTTTTTAGTCATGCAAAAATACATCCAATTTATCACTTTTGGGAACAATTATGATAAAAAAGAATAACCAACACCAATTTTTAGCCATTGGAATCACCTGTTTCATATACTTATATGATATAACAAATGTTATCTTTGCCCGTAACTAAATTTAGTTTATACTGTATGAAAAAGCTTAGTATTGCTCTGTATTTTACTTTGGTATGTATCTGTCTTCAGCTTGCAGCAGAAGGAAGAGTTAAGTATAACTTCAATCCCGACTGGAAACTTCTTATCGGAGACGACTCAACTGCTATAAATACAGATTACAACGATAATTTGTGGAAAGACATAAATCTACCTTACGCATTTAACGAAGAAGAAGCTTTTCTAAAATCGATAGACCAACATACAGGCAGAATAGTTTGGTACAGAAAAACTTTCAGGTTGCCAAAAGAACACAAAGACCAAAAAGTATTCATAGAATTTGAAGGAGCCAGGCAAGCAGCAGAAGTCTGGGTAAACGGAAAATGGGTCGGACTACATGAAGATGGTGTTATGGCATTTGGTTACGATCTTACTCCATTTGTGAATTTTGGCGGCAAACCAAACATTATAGCCGTAAAAATTGACAACTCATGGACATACAAAGAAAGAGCAACACAAACATCCTTCCAGTGGAACAACAACAACTTTAATGCAAATTATGGTGGCTTGACCAAAAATGTTTATCTGCACATAACAGACAAATTATATCAGACATTGCCACTTTACAACAATCTGAAAACCACAGGTGTATACATTTATCCCAAATTAATGGATATTGCATCAAAAAGTGCAGTCGTCTGCGTTAATACTCAGGTCAAAAACGAATATGACAAACCAAAAACCGCAAAGCTTAACGTCGTTATCAGAAATGCAGACAAGCTGATGGTAAGAGAGTTCTCCTCAGAAGAAACAGTAATTAACCCGGGTGAAACCGCAAATATTGAGACTTCAGCTACAATAAAAAACGTAGAATTCTGGAGTTGGGGTTATGGTTATCTTTATGAAGTAACCACCACATTAAGTGTTGGAAATAAGACAATAGATGTTGTAAAAACCCGTACAGGATTTCGTAAAACTGATTATTCTAACGGAATGTTTAAGCTTAACGACAGAGTATTGCAATTAAAAGGATATGCTCAACGCACCAGCAATGAATGGCCAGGAGTTGGAATGTCGGTTCCTGCATGGTTAAGCGATTTTAGTAATGGATTGATGGTAAGCAGTAATGCCAATCTGGTAAGATGGATGCACGTAACTCCCTGGAAGCAAGATGTAGAATCATGTGACAGGGTAGGACTTCTACAGGCAATGCCTGCAGGTGATGCAGAAAAAGACATAACCGGCAGGCAATGGGATCAGAGAGTTGAATTAATGAGAGATGCTATAATTTACAACAGAAACAATCCCAGTATTATATTTTACGAATGCGGAAACGAAAGCATCAGCGAAGAGCATATGTCTCAGATGAAAGCACTCAGAGATAAGTACGACCCTTTTGGCGGAAGAGCTATTGGATCGAGAGAAATGCTTGAAAGTAAAATTGCTGAATACGGAGGAGAAATGCTATATATAAATAAAAGTGCCGGAAAGCCAGTTTGGGCTATGGAATATTGCAGAGATGAGGCTTTAAGACTTTATTGGGACGATAAATCATATCCTTTTCATAAACATGGTGATGGACCATTGTACCGTAATGCAGATGCATCAGCTTACAATCAAAACCAGGATATGTTTGCTATGGAGGCTGTAGTCAGATGGTATGATTATTGGAGAGAAAGGCCGGGAACTGGAAAAAGAGTCAGTTCCGGCGGAGTCAGTATAATTTTTTCAGATTCAAATACACATTACAGAGGTGCCGAAAACTATCGCCGCAGTGGTAAGGTAGATGCAATGAGGATACCAAAAGATGCTTTTTTTGCTCATCAGGTAATGTGGGATGGATGGGTCGATGTTGAAAACTATCGTACACATATTGTGGGACACTGGAATTACGACCCGGGTACAATAAAGAATGTCTATGTGGTTTCGTCGGGAGAAAAAGTTGAGTTGCTGTTAAATAACAAGAGCCTGGGATTTGGAGAACAGTCCAGCCGTTTTTGGTTTACATTTAAGAATGTTGCATTCAAGCCAGGCAGTATTGTGGCAGTAAGCTACGATTTAAACAATAACGTAATTAGTCAGGATGCTTTGTTAACAACCGGAGAAGCAAAATCTATAAAACTTAATTTGTATGCACATCCCGGAACCGGTCTGATTGCTGATGGTGCAGATATGGTTATGGCTGAAGTTGAAGTTCAGGATGCAAACGGTATAACATGTCCTCTGGCTAATGACCTTATTACATTTGATATACAAGGCCCCGTTGAGTTTATGGGTGGTCTGGCAAAAGGCAAAGACAACTATGTCAGGTCAAAAACAATCCCGGTTGAATGTGGTATAAACAGAGTATTATTAAGATCCACCAGGCAGCCAGGAAAAATTAAGCTTATTGCAAAATCGGGAAGTCTAAAACCTGATACAATAGAATTTGAGTCATCTGCATTTGATGCTGTTGACGGACTTTCAAAAATAATAAGAGGTAATGAATTGTATTGCAGATTGAGCAGGGGGGCAACTCCTTCCAATCCTTCATATAAAGTTAGCAGAATACCGGTTTCGGCGATAGAAATTAAAGCCGGAGCGAACCAGGAGACTGCTATGAATGTTATAGATGATAATGAGATGACAGAGTGGAGAAATTCGGGCACACGCTCTACCGGCTGGCTGGACTTTACTCTTTCAAGACCGGCAAATCTCTCTGAAATCTGTCTTAAGTTAACAGGCTGGCGTAACCGATCTTACAAATTACGTGTTTTATCCGATAATGGAACACTTTTGTGGGAAGGCGAAACCGCAAGGAGTCTTGGTTATATTACTTTGCCAATGTCTCAGGTAGTTTCTACAAGAAATGTAAGAATTGAGCTTTCAGGTGCGGGTAGCCAAAAAGAAGGATTCTCAGCTATTACAGAACTTGAAAAAGGAAAAGATCTGGATTTGTTTGATAAAAATAACCCGGATTCTGGTGATCCTAAAGACGAACTGCGAATTGTAGAAATTGAATTTTACGAGAAAGCAAATTATTAAAAACTTTTTTAGAAATACTGCCATGGAAATTAAAAATGAATTATTCGATATGATGCATTCTGAGAATGCACC
>CAZFUO010000257.1:0-3672 GCA_964522065.1 uncultured Bacteroidales bacterium
TCAGAGAAACAACAATACTAGCTATAATGTGCCTGATTTCGCATAATACATTGGTAGAGTCTGCCGTACAAAAAAAGACTGGTTCATCATTTGCTTTTATTTGGTTTCTTCGTATTGGAATGAGTTTTCTGGCTGCTTTCATTTGGAATTTGGTTTTACCTAAAGATATGGGGCAAATTTCAACTATCTCAGGAACAGGTGTTTCAGATCTATCTTTTATTGAAATGCTTAAGACCTGGGCAATAAGTGCCGGATCGTTGACTATTAAAGTTATTGTGATCGTTACTGCCTTGATGATTTTACAAAGGTTGCTTGAGGAATTTAAGATAATGGATGCTCTGGCAAAAATATTTGCTCCTATGATGACTGTTATGGGGCTTTCTAAAAACTCGTCTTTTTTGTGGTTTGTTGCAAATATAATAGGACTTACTTACGGTTCTGCTATATTAATAGAGCAGGTTGAAGCAGGTAAAATCACCAGAAAAGAAGCAAGAATGCTCAATAATCACCTGGCGATAAGCCACTCACTTCTTGAAGATACTCTTATCTTTGTTGCAATTGGCGTACCTATACTCTGGATTACCTTTCCCAGAGTGCTGCTGGCTATAATTGTAGTTTGGTCAATAAGGTTGCTGAAATTTAATAAATTATGAAAAACTCATTAGAGATATTCTTTATAACTATTGTTTTTCTTTTAATATGCATCATTTATAAAGACCAACCTTTATTAAGTCACAATAATGGGCAGGGTTGGGATGGTAAATTTTATTATGAAGTAACAGAGCAAATAATTACTAATAACCCTGTTATATACAGTGAGAAACCATTTGTAAATAGACTAGGAACTCCTTTTTTGATTGCAAAACTAACTTCTAACTGTAATCTTAATATACTTGAAAGTGGTAAGTTAGTTAATATTGCCGGTTTTTATTTTACAATAATACTTTTACTTTTTTGGTTAAGGAGGTTTATAAAAAATAACGTGATAAGGATTTTAGTTATATCCGTTTTTATGATTTCCTGGTTTCTCCCTCTTAGGATTTCATTTTTTGAACCCATTACCTCTGATGCCTGGGGTGCATTTTTTTTTATTTCAGGAGTGATTTTGCTTGATAATATAAGATTATATATTGCTAAATATAGTAAAATTCCTCCGATGAAAATTTTATTATTCACAGTAATTGTTTCAATCGGGTCAACTTTTAGAGAATCGAATATTGTGTTAGGCGTTGCTCTTTTTTTTATTGGAAATCCAATAAAACGTCAAAATTTATTCAAGCTTAAAGAGCTTTTTAGTTCTGTTTTTAGGTTTAATAACTGGAGATTCCTTTTATTATTTTTGCCAATTTTAGCTACAATGTTGGTTCGCTTACTAATCTCATTTAAAATACAGGATACATCAACTGATTACTCTTACATTAAAGCATTATTTTTTTGGTTTTATAATAAATCATTACCTCAATTTCTATTAGGCATATTAAATTCAATAGGCCCTTTGGTTGTTTTACTTCCATTTTTTACTAAAAAGATTAAATCCCTGCTAGTTGATAGACAGGAATTATCTGTTCTATTGTTTTTTTCATTGTTTTTTGGATATTTTGCTGGTGGTGATACGGAAAGAATTTTTATCATGTCATCATTTCCCATTTTATTAATATGGATTGGCTACTCTATAGAAGGTATTTTATTAATTAAGAGAAAATGGTGGCTTTTTGTAATTATGGCTCTTCAAACTGTTGCTTTTCGATTTTATTGGTATCTTCCAGATTTTCCGGGAAATGAGACTAAAATCCCAATACCATTTTTCACAATGTTAGGAAGCGATTTTAACTACTTATTTTTATACTCATATCACGGAAATTATGTGCTGAATTCCTTAATTCTGGCAGAATATGTATTACTTTTTGTAATTACTTGGTTTGTAATAAATAAAGAGCTCTATCTAAAAAGGTAATGTGTTAAAAATTCCACATCAATTTGTCATAAAAAGTAATTCAAAATACAGATGATTATCTATTTTTAAAGTTTAGTTATCAAATTTTAAAAGACTTTTTTCAATTAGTATCTACTTTTGGTTTGATAATAACCTTAAATCTGATACCAAAATGAAACTTATATGGAAAGTTCTTTTTCCGGCATTTTTGGCATTTTTAATTTGTCTTCCTGCAAAGCCGGCTTCTAAAAAAATATACAGCATTAATTCACTTTTTGGAATTTCTGTCAGAGAAGTAAATTCTATTTGTTCTGACGATAGAGGTTTTATCTGGGCTTCCTCAAAGAATGGAGTTATCAGAATTGCAAATGATGATTGTGAAGTTTACAATTTGCCTGTAGAAATGGCTAATGTATTTCAGGTGCATGTGTTTAGTCATAACTCAGAATTATATGCTTTTACCAATAATGGTCAGGTTTTTATATTCGATAAGATGAAAGATAAGTTCCGGCTTATTCTTAATATTGCCAATTCTATAAAAGATGAGAATTTATATGTTTACAATATGATTATTGATAAATATGGGAATTTTTGGATTGCATCATTTAAAGGATTGTATAAATATCAGTCAGGGAAAGTTATATCAATAGATAAATCGCTTACAAAAAAACATTTACTCGAGTATTCACCAGATGGAGAGTTGTTAATTGTAAAAAGCAATGGTGTTTGGAAAATAGATACATCAAACGATAAGCTTCAACAGATTTGTAGAAATGAAACCGGTAAAGAAATCATACCATTTTCTATATATTTTGATAAAAAAGCCAGTGTATATTGGATTGGTACTCTGTTGGGTGGTATTTTTCAATTTGATATTAATAAGAAAAAGATCAGAGAGTTTGATAATGTAAAGATACCCAACAATACTGTAAGATCAATTGAATCAAATACTGACTCTACACTTTTATTTGGTGTAGATGGACAAGGAATTTGGGAGTATGATAAAAAAAGCAGAAAGATTATTAATGTTTATAAAGAAGACGAGGATGATCCTTATTCTATGAAAGGTAACGGTGTTTATGATATTTTTTGTGATAATAATAAAAGAGTTTGGGTTGCTACATATAGTGGTGGATTATCTTATTACAATCAGGTTTCTTCTACTGTTAACCACATTGTACACAGGTATAATGATACTAATTCTTTGATCAACAATGATGTGAATTGTACTCTTGAAGATTCAAACGGGAAAATTTGGTTTGGTACAAATAATGGGATAAGTGTTTACAACAGAAATAGCAACAAATGGTTTAGTTTATTTGCTGATATTGATTCTCAAGCCAAAGTATTTCTATCATTATGTGAAGATAATTCAGGTCAAATATGGGCCGGTTCATATTCTTCAGGAATTTATATTATTGATTCTAATTCCGGGAAGTTGCTAGCTCATTATTCTGATAAAAACGACGATTCACCAATGAAAAACAACTTTATTATGGATATTTATAAAGATAGGTTTGGTGATATTTGGTTAGGAGGTGTTGTGGGTGATTTTTATTGTTTTAAGAGCAATGAGAATAAGTTTATAAGTTTTAGATCACAGCCTTTGTATTGTTTTACTGAACTTGATGAAAACAAAATGTTTTTGGGTTGTAGTGACGGCCTGTCTTTACTTGATAAGAGAACTAAAAATGTAGAGGTTTTATTATCAGGGGTTTCTATAAATGACATGCAAAAAG
>CAZFUO010000258.1:0-3614 GCA_964522065.1 uncultured Bacteroidales bacterium
CCCCAAAGTCCAGATTGCAGGCCACGACCCCATTGTAGTATCAATTCTTGCCCTGATTAAAAATCGCCCATACAACCATCTTGCTGAATTCCTGGTATTTATACTTGATGAAGTATATTCAATATATTCCCTGTTTGCTTTCCAGTTATTGCTTTCTGCAACATAACCGGGATTTTTAAATCTTTCTTTGCGAGCTTCTATTACAAGTAAGCCATCTTTACAAAAAGCGTTTTCTTTTTGATACCATTGCAACTCATTGTTTCTTACAAAACCGTTTTCATGGCTCCAAACACTTGAATCCGGCAAACCTGCATTATTAAATTCTTCATTCCAAACCAGCCGCATACCCTTGACTTTCTTTGGCTTAGATAAATCTGGCTTATATTGACCCGACGCGTTCAAATCAGCATAATTAAGTGCAACTATCAAAGCAATAACCAAAAATGTATATTTTTTCATTTGCAGAATTATTTATTCAGATTACGATGACCAAAATACTTAATTTTTAATACATTTGCACCCGATTTATACCTCTTTTATGAAAAAGTCGGAAGGTTTTAAAATTGACTTATTTCTTCGTTCCAAATCTTTTGGGTTCATCAGATACATACCGTTCTTGTTAAGTCTGATTGCATTTATAGCCATAATTTTTGATTATGGTTTTGATCAAAACAATGATATGCAGACAGATTTGGATACGTCATATACTATTTTACTCTTTTTGGAAGCAACATTCCTGATATTCAGATATATATTTAAGCGAATAAGACCACATGCAAAAGTCTGGATATTTGACTTTCTGCTTGTAACATTCATATTTCTTACTGACACATCCCTGTTAAAGATAATAGACTATTATTTTTTCAACACTCATTATTGGATGGCTTTTTTATTTCTAATGATATTTTTAAGAGAGTTGTCAACATTAAGAATTGAGTTTAAAAGAAGCTTTATAAATCCTGCACAACTTTTCATGACAAGTTTTATGGGAGTTATAATGATGGGAACCTTAGTATTAATGTTTCCAAATTCGACTTATAATGGTATCTCTTTTATTGATGCATTATTTACTTCAACCAGTGCCGTTTGTGTAACAGGGCTTGCTTCAGTTGATACCGGTACCTTTTTCACTCCTTTTGGCCAGATAACAATTATGATATTAATCCAGATTGGCGGACTTGGCATAATGACTTTTACCAGCTATTTCAGTTACTTTTTCAGAGGAGAATCCTCTTACGAAAATCAACTTCTAATACAGGAAATGACAAATTCTGACAAAATAACAGAGGTTTTCGGAACATTAAAAAAAGTAATTCTTCTAACTTTTATAATTGAGCTTATCGGAGCTATTTTAATTTTCTCAAATCTGGACACCATACAATTTAAAACTTTTACACAAAAAGCATACTTTTCAATATTCCATTCTGTTTCTGCTTTTTGCAATGCCGGCTTTTCTACCCTTAGCAACGGATTATATGATATAAATTTCAGATTCAACTATAACATTCACTTAATTTTTGCCTTTCTTATTATTCTTGGTGGTTTTGGTTTTCCGATTTTATTTAATTTCTTTTCTTATGTCAGACACTTTTTCTCGGACTGGATATTTAAGAAAGAAAGAGTACATATACCATGGATAATAAATCTGAATACCAGAATAATAGGGATTACAACATTCTTACTTTTAATTTCAGGAACCATATTATACTACATTTTTGAACAAAACAATTCGCTGGCAGAGCATGGAGAGTATGGCAAATGGGTCACATCATTTTTTGGATCGGTAACTCCAAGGACTGCCGGTTTTAATACAGTTGACTTTGGAACTTTACTTATGCCAACTGTGCTGTTAATGTATTTTTTAATGTGGGTAGGAGCATCTCCGGCATCAACCGGTGGAGGTATAAAAACAAGCACACTAGCCATAACTGTACTAAACTCAATAAGTCTGGCAAAAGGTAAAAACAGAATTGAGTTATACGGAAGAGAGATATCAGAAAGCACTATCAAAAGAGCTTATTCACAGGTGTTCCTTTCTTTTTTCGCAATAGGAATATCTGTATTTCTGGTAAGTTGGTTTGATGGTCATCTTGATTTTAAGGCTATAATATTTGAGTGCATTTCAGCCTTCAGTACAGTTGGATTAACTTTGGGAATAACCATGAAGCTAAGTGCTGCAAGCAAGGCTGTTCTCGTTGCCACGATGTTTGTTGGGCGTATAAGTATGCTTACTCTGCTGGGAGCAATTTTTAAACAGGTGAAATATCTGAAATACAGATATCCATCAGAAGATATTCTTATTAACTGATTAATTTTCAAAACAAATGAAGTACATCATTATCGGTTTAGGCCATTTCGGATCATCACTTGGTTCAAGACTTACCACTATGGGGCATGAGGTTATAGGTGTAGATCCTGATATGAGTAAAGTCGAAGTAAACAAGGGAGAAATGACGCACACTGTTTGCATAAACCCTTCAGACCCTGTTGCAATGGCAAGTTTACCTGTCAAAGATGCTGATGCAGCAATAATTTGTATAGGCATGAACGAAGGAGCCAACATTCTGGCAACAGCTGTAATGAAGCAACTTAATGTCAGACACCTTATTTGCAGAGCTATTTCACCCCTTCATCGTACTGTACTAGAAGCAATGCAAGTTGACGATATTGTATATCTTGAAGAAGAAACCGCTCACAGATGGGCAAAAAAATTAAATATAAGAGGCATACTTGAGGCATACGAGATTACCGGAGAATTCAACATTATTGAAGCAGTGGTTCCTAAAAGATTTATTGGCAAAAATCTCGTTGATCTTGACTTAAGAAACAAGCATAATATATTGGTATTAACAACAATAAAGATGGTTGAAAACAAGAACTTAATTGGGGTTTCAAAAAAGTTCAAACAGGTTCAACAAATGGCGTCAGCTAATACTGTTTTTGAAGAAGGAGACATTATTGTCTTATATGGCAGAATCAAGGATATCGAAAACGCAATAAAAGATAATTAAAACCATTTTTATTTATTAAGTTTGCATTTTTCTGAACAATAATTTATATGCAAACAAGGATAATACTTTTAATATTATTTGCCACAATAATAACCTCTTGTAATTCAGGCAAAAAGGACACAGCAATACCTGATGAAATGCAATTTGCAGTTAACGACTCTTTACTTGAAAATAGTTATTTAAGCATATTTGATAAATACAAAATGAAGGTACCGGGCGGTTGGATTAATAGCCCTGAACTAAAATCAGCATTAAGTTCTAAGCTAAAAACTGAAAATCCATATATTATAGATATTCAAGAATGCTTTATAGACAGTGTCACAAAGTCTGTTTTACTTATCTCTGATATAGAAAATCTGGATGTCAAAACATTTTCAAATATGACAGAAGATGTAAAGACACATTATAAATACAGACATAACGGTATAATATTCGACCAGTTTGTAAATCAGGACTCTGTCAATATTAATTTTAAAATATTAATTTTCGACAAGGCTTTAAAAAAGATTCAATTGGACTACATATTACCAGTACAGCATTATTCAGAATTATCCAGAAGAATTGAATCCTCTTTGGGATCTATTAATATAAAAAACTAACCAA
>CAZFUO010000259.1:0-3586 GCA_964522065.1 uncultured Bacteroidales bacterium
CGGGCCATGTACAAGAGAAGTATCGTCTAGTATAGCTAACTGAGCTGCCATACCTATACCATTGTCAGCTCCAAGAGTTGTCCCCTTTGCCTTTAACCACTCACCATCAATATACATCTGTATGGGATCGGTATCAAAGTTGTGCTCTGTACCTGCATTTTTTTCACAAACCATATCCATATGTGACTGTAAAACCACAGGACTTACATTTTCGAAACCGCTGCTGGCAGGTTTTTTTATCAATATATTTCCTGAAGAGTCTCTGAAACTCTCAAAACCTCTTTTTTTTGCAAAATACAGCAACCATTCCTGAATAGCTTTAGTCTTACCTGATGCTCTTGGTATTTTAGAAATTTCATAAAAAAACTTCCATATTCCTGCAGGTTGCAGTGTATTCAAATTATATTCCATTTTTCTGTTTATTAATTGTTTATCTATAACTGTATTATAAAAATAATAGTGTACCCAACCATATTAAAAATGGTTAAAATCTCAATATTGTCTTTTATTTTGATACAAAAATAAGAAAATTGTGACAAGAGATTGGGATAAAGGTGTATATTTGCAATTCAATTTTTAAAAGCTGTACTTATATGGTTGCATTCCTTATGGTAGTTGGCATAGTCGCAATTTGCATTATTCTTCTGGGAGTCAGAATATTCTTTGTAAAAGACGGCAAATTTCCAAATCTTCATATAGAAGGTAATAAAGCACTGGGTGAGAGAGGCATCAAATGCGCATCTAAGGATACAGAAAAACTGTGTTGAAATTAAATTTAAAAATCTTAAAACCGTTTACGGAAATTTAAAAGAGATGGAAAAGAAGTCAATAATTATCAATGTTGTTTTCGGAATTTGTATTTTAATCTTATTTATTCTTCATTTCACAGACAAAAAAGGTTCTTCTGAATCGGGTGCAATTATCGGTGTTGACTCTACCGGAGTAGCTGTAAAAATGCCTGTTGCTTACGTAAATGTAGATTCATTACTGATTAATTATTCTTACTCGAAAGACCTTAACGAAGTACTATTAAGAAAACGCGAAAATGCTCAGGCAACTCTAACTCAAAAAGCACGTCAGTTGGAATCTGAAATGGCAGAATTCCAAAAAAAGCGTGAAAACAATGCGTTCTTGTCTCAACAAAGCTTCGAAAGCCAACAACAAAGACTTCTAAAAAAACAACAGGACCTGCAACAACTTGAAGAAAATCTGTCAAGACAACTTATGGACGATCAACAGGCTATGAACCAACAGTTGAGGGACACTATTTACAGCTTCCTTAAAAAATACAATCTTGATAAGAAATATCAGATAATACTTAGCAATACAATGAATGACAATATCATGATAGCAGATCCTGCTTATGATATTACCAAAGAACTTGTTGAGTTACTTAATAAAAAGTACGTTCCGAAAGAGGATTAAAATAACAAACTTTATGATATCGATTAAAGGCAGAAGCATTGTTTCTGCCTTTTTTTATGTAAATTTGTCTTAGAAAATATTTAATGCAGACATTATGTCACCTGACTAATTTATGGCATGACTATTGAGCATTAAGTAATACAATAATAGTTTATTTATGGAACTACAGATAAAAAAAAGATTGGCAGAAGGTGGTGAGGATTTTGACGGAGATTATATCCCTGTAATTTCTGATAATGATGAATTTCTGAACCTCAATCAGAAAGATATACCTGACGGACTACCTATTTTACCTTTGAGAAATATGGTTTTATTTCCAGGGGTGGTTATGTCAGTATCAATTGGCAGAGTAAAATCATTAAGACTTGTAAGGGAAACGTATCATAAGGAAGCAATGTTTGCCGTTTTTACACAAAAAGATGCAAATGTTGACAACCCTGGTTTTGACGACCTTCATTCTGTCGGACTGGTTGCAAGAATACTTAGAATACTTGAAATGCCTGATAATTCTACTACTGTAATCATACAGGGTATGAAGAGGTGTAAACTCAGAGAGCTAACCAAAACAGAGCCTTATTTAAAAGGTAATGTAATAATTCAGGAAGAGACTCCTGTTCCTGTTGAGGACAAAGAGTTTGAAGCACTCATACAGGCAATAAAAGATCTTTCTGTAAAAATTATAAAAAACTCAGGAAATATTCCTCAGGAAGCAACATTTGCTGTCAGAAATCTGGAACACCCGTATTCTCTGGTCAATTTCATTTGTGCAAATTTTGCATTTAAACTCAACGACAAGCTTATGCTTCTGCAGATTGATGATGTCAAAGAAAGATGTTATCAGTTGCTTGATGTTATGACAAGAGAATCTCAGTTGCTTGAACTGAAAGTTTCTATTCAGTCTAAAGCCAGAGAGGACATAAATCAGCAGCAAAAAGAATATTTTCTACAGCAGCAAATAAAAACTATCCAGGATGAACTTGGAGGTAGTATGCAGGAGCAGGATGCTCAGGAAATGAGAGAAAAAGCATCTAAAAAGAAATGGGATCAGAAGACTGCTGAGGTTTTTGAAAAGGAACTTGCTAAACTGGAAAGAACAAATATGCATTCACCTGAGTACTCTACTCAGCTGAATTATTTAAACTTTTTACTCGATTTACCCTGGAATGAATATTCTAAGGATAATTTCAACATGAAAAGAGCTAAAAAGATTTTAAACAGAGATCATTTCGGACTTGACAATATAAAGGAAAGAATACTTGAACATATCGCGGTTTTGAAGTTGAAGGGCGATTTGAAATCTCCTATTATTTTGCTTTATGGCCCTCCGGGAGTTGGTAAAACATCTCTTGGTAAATCTGTAGCTGAAGCTCTTGACAGAAAGTATATCAGAATTTCTCTTGGAGGACTTCATGATGAAGCTGAAATAAGAGGTCACAGACGTACATATATTGGTGCTATGCCAGGCAGAATAATTCAAAATCTTATTAAAGCCGGAACCTCAAACCCTGTATTTATTCTTGATGAAATTGACAAACTGGGAAATGACTTCAGAGGAGACCCCTCTTCAGCTTTGCTGGAGGTACTTGACCCTGAGCAAAACAATACATTTCACGATAACTATATAGATATCGATTATGACTTATCTAAGGTAATGTTTATTGCTACTGCAAATAACCTGGGTAGTATTTCTGCACCTCTGCTTGACCGTATGGAAGTGATTGATATTTCAGGTTATCTTACTGAGGAAAAGATTGAGATTGCTCATAAGCATTTGGTTCCGAAGGAAGCTAAAAATCATGGTATCCCTGATGATAGTATACAAATTAATAAAACTGCATTAAGAGATATTATTGAGAAATATACGAGGGAGTCTGGCGTAAGAGAGCTTGAAAAAAAAATAGCTAAAATTATGCGTAAGGCTGCAGGAAAGATAGCTGAAGATGAAACTTTCACTGTGACAATTACACCTGATAATCTTAAGGATTATCTTGGCATGGCTCCTTATAGCACCGATGTTTACGAAGGGAATGAATATGCAGGCCTGGTAACAGGGCTGGCATGGACAGCTGCAGGTGGTAAGATTTTATATATCGAATCGAGCCTGAGTAAAGGTAAAGCAAACAAACTTACTTTGACAGGAAATCTTGGTGATGTAATGAAG
>CAZFUO010000260.1:0-3580 GCA_964522065.1 uncultured Bacteroidales bacterium
TGGTAAAGCTTCCAGAAAGGAATGCCACAGTGGTTCTTTTTTGCTTCATCCTGTCGTTCATCTTCATGTTTTTAATTCTGATGGTAAATTGCTTCTTCAAAAAAGGGCTGACAACAAGGATATTCAGCCCGGCAAGTGGGATACCTCGGTTGGTGGTCATGTTGACTATGGTGAAACCATAGAGCAGGCTTTAAAAAGAGAGGTCTGCGAAGAGCTTGGCATTGTGGAATTTAATCCGATATTCATTGGCAAATACGATTTCCGGTCAGATCGTGAATATGAACTTGTTCACACCTACTACACTCTTTATGATGGTGTTATAAATTTCGACCCAAAGGAGATTTCAGAAATAAAGTTTTGGAGTATGTCAGAAATCAGCGATAATCTCGGCAAAAATGTATTCACTCCAAATTTTGAACAGGAATTTAAAAGAATTTTACAAGGCCTAAAAATTTAGATTTTTCAGTCATTTTTTCACATTCTGTTTTGGCGGAATGACAATCTGTATGAAATGACTGCCAATAAGTCGCGTTCGCGGTTTCGGCAGGATTTTTGTAGTTATTGTATTGCATTTAAAATTTTGTAATAATGAAGCATAATAAGAGCGAAACCGCTAAGGAGGATACCAGAGTTGAGGTAAATTTTTCAGGTGAAGATAAAAACCAAAACGTTAACGCCAATGAGAAAGTCGATAATGAGAATAGTAATCAGGTTGATAATCAGCCTGGTGATAATACCGGCTCTGAAAAGGGGGCTAAGGGTGTTGATGGTGAAGGTAATGAATCTAAGCCTAACAAAGAGGCTTGTTCCGAACTTGAGCTCGTTAAAAAGGCTATGGACGATCTTAAGGCCAATTATGACAAGTTAAATGATACTTATCTCAGGACTCTTGCAGAATATGATAACTACAGAAAAAGAACGCTTAAAGAAAAAGCTGAACTTATTAAAACCGGTGGAGAAACCGTTTTGGTTAATGTTTTAAGTGTTGTTGATGATCTTGAGAGGGGAATTATATCTTCAAAGGATGCAAAGGAGATTAGTGCGGTTTTGGAGGGTATGGACTTGATTAAGAATAAGTTCTATGCATTTTTAAAGCAAAATGGCATTAAAGAAATTGAAGCTGTAGGTGCTGATTTTGATACAGATCATCATGAGGCAATTGCAACAATTCCTGCGCCTGAGGAGTCTCAAAAAGGAAAGATAATTGATTGTGTTCAAAAGGGTTACTATTTGCATGATAAAGTAATCAGATTTGCAAAGGTTGTTGTTGGAGAGTAATTTTTTTGAATAAATTATCCCGGCCTTGGTGGTTACGGGAAAAGCAAAATAATATATGGCTGAAAAGAGAGATTATTATGAAGTGCTTGGAGTCAGTAAATCGGCTTCAGATGAAGAAATAAAAAAAGCATACAGAAAAAAGGCAATTCAATATCATCCAGATAAAAACCCGGGTGATAAAGCGGCTGAAGAAAAGTTTAAGGAAGCCGCTGAGGCATATGAGGTTTTGAGTAATGCTGAAAAAAAACAGCGTTATGATCAGTTCGGACATGCCGGTGTAGGTGGTGCAGCCGGAGGCGGTTTTGGAGGCGGTGGTTTCACAATGGATGATATTTTCTCTCAATTTGGAGATATTTTTGGTGGTCACTTTGGTGGCGGCGGTTTTGGCGGATTTGGTGGTTTTGGTGGTAGTTCTAGAGGTGGACAACGTGTTAATCAGGGCAGTAACCTCAGGGTACGCGTTAAAATGAACCTTTCAGAGATTGCCAAAGGAGCTGAGAAAAAAATCAAGGTCAAGAAGCATGTTTCTTGTCAACATTGTAAGGGAACCGGTGCTGAAGGTGGTAGTGCCTACTCTACTTGTAACACTTGCAGGGGAACCGGTGCGGTAACCAAGGTTACAAATACGATTTTAGGCAGGATGCAGACCCAAAGCGTATGTCCTGATTGTCAGGGGCAAGGGAAAATTATTACTAATAAATGTAGTCATTGCTCCGGCGAAGGTATTTTGCAGCAGGAGGAAATTATTACATTAAATATTCCTGCAGGGGTTGCTGACGGTATGCAGCTGTCAATGAGCGGCAAAGGTAATGCTGCTCGCAGAGGTGGCGTTAATGGTGATTTGCTGATTGTTATCGAGGAAGAGCAACATCCGGAGTTGATACGCGATGAGAATGACCTGATTTACAATTTATTGCTTAGTTTCCCTACTGCTGCTCTCGGCGGAACCGTGGAAATTCCAACCATTGATGGACGGGTGAAGGTTAAGATTGAGGCTGGCACTCAACCCGGCAAAGTTCTCAGATTGAGAGGAAAAGGTTTACCTTCTGTAAATCAATATGGCACAGGTGATTTGCTTGTAAATATTAGTGTATATGTTCCTGAAAGTCTTTCTCGTGAAGATCGCAAAATTATTGAAAAGCTTGAAGACTCTGAAAGTTTCAAAACCAGCCCAACCATAAGCAGAAGAATTTTCGAAAAATTCCGAAACCTCTTCGAATAATCATTTTTGCTGGTGACAGTTACAGGCAGGCTGACTGATGGTGATATCGGAGCTGTATGGCGGCGGTTACAGGCACCTGGAGTGATGGCGGGGCTGTATGGCGGCAGTTACAGGCACCATTCGCAGGATTCGGATTTGCTTTCTATTTCAATTGTTGAGTGTTGGACTCCGATATCTTTTAAAATATTATGAGCAGTTGAGCGTAAAGCTTGCTGCTCTTCTTTTTTAATATCCTCTTCAACAATTAAATGCACTGTTAGAATTGTATACTCACTATCTAATGACCAGATATGCAAATCGTGAAGACCGATCACATGGGGCAATTTCGTTAATGCTTTTGAAATGGCATCTTCGTTTACTTCGGCAGGTTTTCCCTGTAGAATTATTCTTAGTGCACTTCTAAGATTTCTATAAACGTTGTAAATAATGTAGATTGAAATACCTATAGATAATAATGGATCAATTACAGGTAAATCGAAAAACATCATTATAATGCTTCCAATTAAAACAGCAACCCATCCTAGAACATCTTCCAGCATGTGCAAAGAGACAACTCGCTCGTTAAGACTTCCGCCTTTTCTAAGACGGATTACTGCAATTCCGTTTACAATTACTCCAAGAATTGCCAGAATAAACATTCCGCGAGCATCGGTTTCGGCTGGATTTAAAATCCTTTTAGCACTTTCATAAAATACGAAAACTGATCCAGAGAGTAAAATAACTGAGTTTATAATTGCGCTAAGAATTGTAAATCGCTTATAGCCATAGGTGTACTTGTTGTCGGGTTTTTTACCGGATAACTTTTGCATATACCAGGCCAGTCCTAAAGAGATGCTGTCTCCTAAATCGTGAAGGGCGTCAGATAAAATTGCGACGCTGTTAGTAAGTAATCCTCCTGCAAACTCAATTATACTAAAGAGTAGGTTCATGAAAAAGGCAAGTGCAATATTTTTGCCTGATGTATTCTGATGGTCGTGAGTATGTGAATGAGACATTTGATGTTTTTTTGCAAATATAGTGAATGTGTGGCAGTGATATATGAATATTTTTGGATAGTTTGAGTTTGTGCGGTTTCGATAT
>CAZFUO010000261.1:0-3579 GCA_964522065.1 uncultured Bacteroidales bacterium
GCTCAGTTTGTCGCTCTGTGAGTTGACACATGTCTTCCATTGCAAATTTATCTCCTTTAGGAGACCTGTCAATACGACGAGTGAGATAACAGAGCGATTCATCAGCCATGCGCATAAGTGAATGAGGAACAACATCAATACGAGCCAATTCAGCTAAATGCATCGTCAAATCTTCTACCTCAGGCATTTGCTCAAAGGTGATGGTTTGTGGTTTACAGATATAACCTCCCCATAGACCTACTATTGTAAGACGACTACTTCCCTCATGTTTATTCATATTAAGAGATAGTTTAGGCTGTACACCAGTCAGTGAAGTCTGGACTTGTATTACCTGCCTGCCCAATTCTTCCAAATTCTCGATAGCATAATCCAATGTTGGCACAACTGCTGTACCAAAAAACTTTTTCGAACATGCCGGATGCATTTCTTTTTCTCCTTCTGCAAGAGGTTTATAACAATACAAACATTTACACATGACTATCCTCCTTTCCCCGTATAGGCTCTATACTTACAGCCCCGATACAGTCTTTGCAACAAAGTAATAATAAAGACATTCGATCAAGTATACTGATATCCATATTACGCATGGCAACATCCAGCAACCATCCTTCGGGTATAAGTCCATCGAAGAATGGCATCAGAACACCACTCTTGAATGAACTTTCCTGCAAAGGCAAAGTCAAACTCACCGGCTTGGCTTTTTCTGACGACAGATAGCCCGGAAGATAATAAAACTCATAACCTTCATCGTTCTCAGTCAGCACACCAGCTAATTCTTTTTTGAAATATATATTGGCTTGTCTCATCATTTCAAGGTTTTACTTTTGGAGTTGCTGTCATTTCATAGTTGAAAAAATCAAGTAGCTGATTAACTTTATCCAAACGCAAAGATTCTTTGCCTTGTTCTAAGTCACGAACAAACCGCAAACCAACACCTGACTTTAAAGAGAGATCTTCCTGAGTTAAGTTATAGCGCTTTCGTAATGATTTTACGATAGGTGACAAACTATTCATATCATAAATATTATATCATTTCGGGTACAAATATAAACAATATTTTATATTTTATACCACAAAGGGTATATTATAGCACTAATCATAATAAATCATACCCTAAATGATATAAAACCAGAGGATTTTATTACCTTTCAACCTTATAATTACCGTAAGCTATGGAAATAATTCACAACACCGACAGCAACACTGCATGGACTGAAATTGAAAGTTTGAAAGCAAGTGTAAATTATGTTATCAAAGATGGTAAATTGGACATAAAACATACATATGTGCCAACATCTTTAGAAGGCAGAGGAATTGCTTCTCAATTGGTAAAATTCGTTTACGATTATGCTCTAAAAGAAGGTTTGATTCCTGCTGCAACATGCCCTTATGCTATAACATGGCTAAAAAGACATCCTGAATATAACAAAGATTAATTATCAAACCTTTTTTCTTCTGTATTTTCTCCTCCAGAGCAGGTAACCACTTATGACAACTATAATACCAAATATACTTGTCAGAGGCACTATAAGTATATAAAAATCTTTCAGCCAGCTCTGGAAAAACCTGCCCGTATGAATTTCAAGACTTACATTCCACAAAGACAATTGCGATTGTTCTTTAACATTTAAAGGCATATCAGGAAAAATATCTTTATGAATTACAGGTATCATGCCTCTGTCATAGTCAGCAATATAGACTTTATCATCAGGAGTAAAAACCGCACCTGTAACTTTATAATCACCCACAGGTCTTCCTGAAGCTGGCTCATGATATAAATCACCTGTTATATAATTATATACATCTTTTTGCGAAGGATGCCATACAAACAGACCACTGAATGAACCAATCAGATAATAGCCCTTATCTATTTTTTTAAATGTATTAATCCCCATTACACTTACAGGAGGTTGGTTCTCAAACTTATTCATTTTAAAATCAACCGGATTCATATAATACATGCCTTCTGAAGTAGAAATCAGCATTTGCCCGTTTTCCTCATCATACAATATATCTCTTAGTTTGTCATACCATGGATTTGGTTGATCCAAATGTGAATATGGCAGCGGTTTCACCTTTGAATTTGCTATGGCTATAAGCATTGGAGGTCTTAAAAACATACCTGAGAAAAACAAAACCACCAGAAGCACAAATGTCCACGATCCTATATTATTGTGCCATACAAGCGACCAGCGATTTACATTCTTGATTGTATGATATGACTTCTGTTTTCTTTTTCTGTTTCTGATTATACCGGGGAAAAAGAAATAAATAATACCTGTAACTGATAGAAAAACTGTAACCAAACCCAACAAATCTACAAAAAGCTTGCCCGGCAAACCAAATATTTCACCGGAATGTATCTGCCACATCGTTGCAAATAATGTAATTTTATTTTCATAATTTTCGGGTGTAGGTAGCAGTATAGTCTCAAACTTAGTCTCCACACCATCAGATATTCCCTTATACAAAAAAGACCTGTCAGTAACATATAGGGTATCTCCAATACTTTCAATAGCGGTAATACGCTCTTCACTCCCATTCAAATCAAGCCTAACCCAAGCATCACCAACAATATCAAACGTATAAAGGCCAAATAAACTGGCAGCATACAAATGATTATCTCCACTCTTGTGAACATCAAAAATCTTTCTGTTATCACTTCCTTCGGGGAAACCGCGGTTAAACGAAGTGTACTCAATAAAAGCTGAGTCTGTTAGCCAGATACCAATATTACCATAAACAATAATACTATCAGCATTCAGGTTGAGATTGCCTTTAACAGCAGCAAAATTCCAGTTATTATATTTATAGTTAGACGGAAGATATTCTCTGTTGACATCAGTACCTGAAAAAACCTCACGATGGTTCATAAAAATACCTGTAACCCCATAATAGAGCAAGACAATTGAAATAATCAATCCAGGCCACTTATGAAGCTTTTTAAATATTATCCAACCGGCCTTCTTCATCAATCACAATTCTTAATTGCAACAGCCTTTTCATCCTGTTTTGCTAAAGACTGAATTGTTTCACCTGAAACCAGGTCTGAAAGAGCTTTTCTGATATCTGCATACTTTTCATGCAAAGGACAAGGATTCTCACAATCACAATGCTTAAGGCCAAAACCGCAACCAGTATAGGTTTTACTACCTTCTATAGCCTCAATAACAATACTCAGACTTAAATCCGGCTTACTTTCATCAAAGTAAAAACCACCTCCCCTGCCCTTTGAAGACTCAAGAAACCCTCTTCTTACAAGATTCTGTAAAATTTTTGCAGTATAAAACTTTGGTGACTCAATCTCTTCAGCAATTTCTTCCAGACCGGGACGACGACTCAAATTATTCTGCTTCTGAATATAAACTAAAGCTCTTAATGCGTATTCTGTCTCTTTGTTAAACATGTTATGCGTACTTATGTATGCAAAAGTAAGAAAATTATTTTCAAATATAAAAAGACCATTTTGTCTTTTTATAAAATTATTTTACATTTGTCCCGATAACAACAGTAATCATTTAAAATCTATCTATTATGAAAACAAAAAAATTATGGTGGGGCTTTATTGGCGTCATGGTG
>CAZFUO010000262.1:0-3571 GCA_964522065.1 uncultured Bacteroidales bacterium
GTGAAAAACTGTTTATGGCTTCAGAGCCTTTAAACAGTTTTTTGAAAAGAAGGGGTGATGTGAGAGTTTTTTCGGTTTCGACAATGTGCTGGCGTGGATATTTGGCAAGCTGGGAGGTCAAGGATAATAAATTATATCTGATTGGTTTTAGCGGTAATGTTATAGGTTACGGAAAGGCTGATTTGGATTATTTATTTCCGGGGCAGAATGCTGTTTTTGCTAATTGGTTTAGTGGGGAAATCAGAATACAAAAAGGCAAATTGCTACGGTATGTACATATGGGGTACTCTTCTATTTATGAAAATGAAATAATTCTTGTTTTTGAAAAAGGGGAATTAATAGAAGAGCTTCAGACTCGTTAGGTTTTCAAATTTCTTTGTAAACCTCGTTAAAGGGTATTCGCATGCGGTCTCCCCAGACCCCTTTGTCGTCTCTGATGCCGCAGGATATGATCATATTGATTTCGGCGCCGTGGGGGAGGTTTAGAATGCTTTTAACTCTTTTGCTGTCAAGGCCTTCCATGGGGCAGGTGTCGTATCCTTCGTTTGACATGGCCAGCATAAATGTTTGTGCAGCCAGAGCACAGGTTTTATGAACTACTACTTTGACGTCTTTTTCGGATACCTGGTAGGTGATTGGTCTGAAAATGCCGATAATGGTGACTAATATTTTCCTGATTAATCCCAAGATACCGAAAAACCGCGAATATAAGAAAGGCATTACTTTTCCATAGTACAATTCCCATCTCTTAACTCTTTTATCGTGTTTTTCTTTTGGGCTGTTTTTCAGTACGTTTTGTGACTCGAGTTCTATCAATTGTTTAGCTCTTTTTCTGTGTAAATCTTGCCTGGTCACGAAAACAACAATCTGTTGGGCAGTTGTTGCTGCTGTTTGATTTAAACAGGCTACGGCCAATTTATTTAGTGTTTCCTTATCTGTAATATGGTAAAACTCCCAAAGCTGCATGTTTGAACTATTGGGAGATAGGGTGGCCTGCTCTAGGCAATGTTTTACTTTTTCAGAATCAATAGGTGTATCTTTGTATAACCTGACTGAACGTCTGTGATTTAGTATTTCTTCGAAGGACTTTATTTGTAGTGAATTATTTGCTTCCATTATTTGTGGTTTATAAATTTTAAATTGTAACTGTACAAAGGTCGTAAAGTTCAGTGATAGTTTAAAAAAAATAATTTTGAAGTGATACCATGAATTGGTATATTTACAAAAAAATATGAAAAATTAACTATGGCAAAGAATACATCGATATTGCTAGGAGAGTATTTTGAAAACTTTATTAATGAACAGGTTAAATCTGGTCGTTTTTCATCAGCAAGCGAGGTTGTAAGGACTGCATTGCGTTTGTTTGAACAGGAAGAAAATAAGACAAAAGTTCTTATAAATGAGTTGAAGGTAGGTGAAAAATCTGGAATAATTTCTGGCTTTGACAGAGTGAAAGCCCTGAAAAATCTACACACTAAATATCTTCAAAATGAAATTTGAGCTAAGCAAAAAAGCATTTGAGGATATTGAAGATATTTGGCTTTATACTGCTGAGACCTGGTCAAAGGAACAAGCAGATAGATACTATAATTTAATTTTTGATGAAATAGATTTTATAGTTGTGAATCCATTATCAGGAAAGGATTACAGTCATATCAGAAAACATTACAGATGTTCAAAAGTTAAGTCACATCTGATATTTTACAGATTCGTTAAGTCGGAGAAAAAAGTTGACATAATTAGAATTCTTCATCAAAGTATGGATATAGAAGAAAGATTAAAAAATAAATAAGCAAGCTTTTTTAGTCTTTGGGCAAAATTTATTAGAAAAATTTTACAACTCCGGTTTCGACGCTGTAAAGTCCGCCTGTAATGATGATATCACCTTGGTTTTCGAGGTTTCTGAGGATGTGGCTTTGTTGGCGGATTTGTTTAATAGTGTGATTAACGTTGTTGATGCACACATTGTTTACAAAGCTTACATTGTTGCCGTTTCTTTCTGAGGGTGCATTGGTGAATTTTTCGCTTTCGATGGCTGGTTTTATTTTTTTTAGAAGCGAAGTCATATGTCCGACTTCTAAGTTGTTACAGGCACTTATTATTGCACCACAGTTGGTATGTCCCAAAACCACTATGATTTTAGATTTTACTATATTGCAGGCATATTCCATACTGCCTAAAATATCTTCATTTAAAACATTACCAGCTATGCGTATACTGAAAATGTCGCCAAGTCCCTGGTCGAAAATTAATTCTGCCGAAATTCTGGAGTCTATGCAGCTTAAAATTGTCGCAAAAGGAAATTGCCCCTCAGAAGTTTGATTTACTTGTTTAAGTAGATTTCTATCGGTTTTGAGGTTGTTAATAAAACGAAGGTTACCTTCTTTTAAAAACTCCAAAGCCAATTGAGGTGTTATTTTGTCCTGAGATTCCTTGGTGTGCGACCACATATATTTATTCAGTATTTAAATTGTATTGATAAGCGGCCTTTTTCATTCTGTCCATTATGGCAATGCCCAATCCTGTTTCGTCAACCGGCTCAATATAGATTTGTTTTACACTTTCGTCTTCTTCCATAGTGTGGAGTGCTGCAAACAGATTGGCAGTAATTTCAATTTTATTGTTGTTTAGTGAAGTGTAAATCACTTTAGCGGTAGAGTCAACAAGCTGATTATTACTGTGAAGAATTAATCCGGTAGCTTCTGGCAAGCTATTAAAGGGCTTGCTTAAAATATACAATGGCTTTTTGGGGGAGTAGTGACTCTTTAGCAATCCCGGCGAAACCAGTTTCTCGGGTTTTGTAGTAATAAATTCAAAAGTATCCGGAACCGCTTTTTCTATGTCCTCCAGACTGATAAATCCGGGACGTAGCAGCTGGCAGGTATTTCCATCTATAGCAACTATGGTAGATTCAATACCCACCTTTGTGTTGCCACCATCTAAAACATAATCAACATCAGGTAGTTGTTTTTTTACATGATGAGCGTTTACCGGGCTAAGCTGGCCAAATTTATTGGCGCTTGGTGCAGCAATTGGACATTTAGAAACTGTAATCAATTCAAGGGCAATAGGGTTGTCAGGCATGCGGATGCCAACTGTGTCGAGCCCTGAAGTAACAATATCGGGAACTATCGAACTTTTCGGCAAAACAATAGTTAACGGACCAGGCCAGAAATGCTTAGCTAAACGCATAACACTCTCATTAATTCCTGTCGATAAAACTTTTAGGTCGTCAAACGAAGCTATATGAACAATCAATGGATCGAATGACGGACGCTCTTTTAATTCAAAAATTTTAGCAACTGCAAACGGATTAAGTGCATTTGCCCCCAGTCCATAAACAGTTTCAGTCGGAAAAGCAACCAGCCCTCCATCATTTATAATTTGTGCAGCTTTAGCTATGCTGTTAGTATCCATGTAACTTTTTATTTCAATTTCCGTCGGCAAAGATACTACATATCACTTTATTAATGAAGTGGCACTTAGTTATGTTTGTGTTGTTTATACTTTATCAATCAACTTTTTGATCTTTCTTAAATTTTTATCCTTTAGTTTTACAGTCAGCATACTT
>CAZFUO010000263.1:0-3549 GCA_964522065.1 uncultured Bacteroidales bacterium
AATCAACAACTGGCTTAATAAAAAATATGACTGGAAAGTTGAAAATGAAAGCATTGGTTTTATACCAGGAATAGTCTCCGGTATTTCTCTTGTTTTACAATGTTTTACAAAACCAGGCGATAAAGTTCTGATACAGACACCTGTCTACCCTCCTTTTATGAGCATACCCAATAGCAACAAAAGAGAACTGGTAATCAATCAACTGGTTTACAAGGAAGGAAATCTGAAAATTGATTTTGATGATTTTGAAGCAAAAGCATCTTCAGGATGCAAGCTCTTTATTTTATGCAGCCCACACAATCCGGGTGGCAGAGTATGGTCAAAAGAGGAATTAATCAGAATGGCAGAAATATGCAAAGCAAACAACGTCTTAATTGTATCTGACGAAATACATGCCGATCTTACCTTACCTGCATACAAGCACAGTCCCCTTGCTTCAATTAATGAAGAGATTGCCAACAACGTCATAACTCTAATGGCTCCAAGCAAAACTTTTAATATCCCCGGGCTTTCAAGTTCTTTTTGCATTATTAAAAATAAAGAAACCAGGAAAACATTCATGGAGTTTCTTGAGCTGGCAGAGCTTTCTAACGGAAATATTTTTGCTGTAACAGCTGCAATAGCTGCCTATGAAAACGGATATGAATGGCTGGAAAAACTTAAAAAATATCTTCAATCGAATATTGATTATATCGATGAGTTTCTACGTGATAACATACCCGCAATAAAAGTATGCATTCCTCAGGCTTCATTTTTAATCTGGCTTGATTGCAGAGATCTTAAATTGAACGAAAAAGATCTCAAAGATCTGTTTATAAATAAAGCAGGATTAGCACTCAATCCCGGAACCAGCTTCGGGCCTGGTGGTGAAGGTTTTATGCGTTTAAATATTGGTTGCCCCAAAGAAACTTTGACACTAGCCATGAACAAACTGAAATCAGCTGTTGTTGAATCGTTTTAATTGATTTTTGCTTATCTTTGCAGGCTATTTAATAACAAACAAATTAGATTTTATAATGAAAATATCAGCAAACAAATTAGTGTCTGCTACCTATGATCTTTATGTAGGTGGTGAAAATGGTTCAGAACAGGAATTAATGGAAAAAGCGACAGAAGATCGCCCATTATCTTTTATATATGGCACAGGTATGATGCTTGAAGGCTTTGAAAGCAATCTTGCAGGTTTGACCATAGGTGACAGTTTTGATTTCACACTTACCGCTGAAAACGCATATGGTGAATACAATGATGAAAATGTAGTTGATCTACCAAGATCAATTTTTGAAGTTGACGGTAAAATAGACGAAGAAATTATCTTCGAAAACAATACAGTACCAATGATGGACCAACAAGGAAACCGCTTAAACGGAACAATTGTTAAAATTGAAGAACAAAGTATCACAATGGACTTTAATCACCCTCTTGCAGGTGAAGATTTACACTTCGTCGGCAAAGTCGTTGAGGTACGCGAACCATCTGAAGCAGAAGTAAAACAATTCATGGGCGGCAGCAGTTGTGGTTGTGATTCATGCGGATGTGACTCATGTGGTCCTGAAGGAGAATCAGAAGGTTGTGGTAGCGGCTGTGGTTGTAGTCACTGATAAATAATCATGAGCAATATTTTCGGAACATCATTCAGGCTTGCCTCTTTTGGAGAATCACACGGCAGAGGAGTTGGAGGGGTTATTGATGGCTGTCCTGCAGGGATAGACATTGATATGGATTTTATTCAAAATGAACTCAACAGACGGAGACCGGGACAGTCAAAACTGACTACTTCAAGAGACGAATCGGACGAGGTTGAATTCTTTTCAGGTATATTCGAAGGTAAAACCACCGGAACTCCTATTGCATTTGCAGTCTGGAATGCAAAACAAAGATCCGGGGATTACGATTCGATGAAAGATCTTTACAGGCCTTCTCATGCAGACTTCACTTATGCTCAAAAATATGGCATAAGAGACAACAGAGGAGGTGGCAGATCTTCTGCAAGAGAAACCATCGCACGTGTTGTTGCCGGTGCTATTGCCAAACTCGCTTTAAAAAAAATCGGAGTAAGTGTTACTGCATATACAACTCAGGTCGGAAATATTAAAACCGATAAGCATTACAGCGAGCTGGACTTTAGCAATATTGAAGAAAATCCGGTTAGATGTCCTGATCCTGAAGCTGCAGCCAAAATGGCCGAACTTATTACAGAAGTCAAATCAAAAGGTGACACTGTAGGAGGAATTATTACCTGTGTTATAAAAGGAACACCGGTTGGTATTGGCGAACCTGTATTTAACAAACTTCACTCTGCACTTGGATCTGCGATGCTAACTATCAACGCTGTTAAAGGTTTTGAATACGGTTCAGGTTTTGATGTCTCACAATTCGGATCACAACTTAATGATGAGTTCGTCAATGACGGTGGTAAGACCAGAACTAAAACCAACAACTCCGGGGGAGTTCAGGGAGGCATATCAAATGGAGAAGATGTATACTTCAGGGTTGCCTTTAAGCCTGTTGCTACAATATTAAGAGATCAGAATACAATAGATAAACAAGGTAACGAAGTCCAATTCAAGGCACACGGCAGACATGACCCATGCGTTTTGCCAAGAGCGGTTCCGATAGTTGAAGCTATGGCTGCATTGGTAATTTTAGACCTATACCTTATAGACAAAAGCAGACACATTTAAATTAGAACATTCATCGGCATTAGTATCAGTTATATGATACTGGTGCCGAACTAATTTTAAGCAAATTATTTATGAAACGTACATTTTATTTATTCATCATGGCAATTGGCTTGTTCAGCATGGTTTCATGTAGCAGTAATAAGGAAAAAGAAAACACTGAAGATATTAATTATATAGTTGATCAGTTTGCAGATATTCAGATTCTGAGATTTACAGTTCCGGGATTTGAAGAATTGACTCTCAAACAAAAAGAACTAATTTATTATCTTAACCAGGCAGCACTCGAAGGGTTAGATATTATATATGATCAAAACAATAAACATAACCTGAGTATAAAAAGGTGCCTGGAGGCTGTTTACCAATACAGCAAAACTGATACAACTTCCAGTGACTGGAAAGAGCTGGAAACCTATCTTAAAAGAGTTTGGGTGTCAAATGGTATACACCACCATTATGCAACAGATAAATTCGCACCCGGATTTTCTCAGGATTTTTTCGAAAAGGCTGTAAGAAGTGTTGCTCCCGACTCGCTTCCATTGCAAAATGGTGAGTCAGTTGATGCTTTTTTAGCAAGAATCTCACCTGTAATATTCAATCCGGAAATAGACAGTAAAAGAGTTAATCTTGCTGAAAACCAAGATTTGATTGCAACCTCAGCATGCAATTATTATGAAGGTGTAACTCAAAAAGAAGCTGAAGATTTTTATGGAGCCATGAAAGATCCAAAAGACGAGACACCGGTTTCGTATGGATTAAACTCAAAGCTTGTTAAAGAAAACGGAACAATTGCCGAAAAAGTCTGGAAAACAGAAGGCATGTACGGTAAAGCAATATCTAAAATAGTTTACTGGCTAAAAAAAGCAGC
>CAZFUO010000264.1:0-3547 GCA_964522065.1 uncultured Bacteroidales bacterium
CGCTCAGCACCATTAATGACAAATGTACCTTTAGGTGTCATGTAAGGTATAGCTCCAAGGTACACATCCTGAATTTTTGTTTCAAAATCTTCATGATCTGGATCTGTACAATAAAGTTTTAATCTAGCTTTTAGAGGAACACTGTATGTCAGACCTCTTTCAAGACATTCATCAATTGAATAACGAGGAGGGTCTATATAGTAGTCTAAAAATTCGAGTACGAAGTTGTTTCTGGTGTCAGCTATTGGGAAGTTCTCAGCAAAAACTTTGTACAAACCCTCGTTTTTACGTTTTTCTGGAGGAGTATCCAGTTGCAGAAAGTCTTGAAATGACTTTAATTGCACTTCCAGAAAGTCAGGATATTGTATTGGACTCTGGATAGATGCAAAATTTACTCTTTTTGTTTCTGTAGATGAGGACATTTAGCAGTAGATTAATGAACTTAAAAGGAATATAGACACGAAAAGGTTTAGAATCTCCATCACCGGAGATTCTAAACCGAAGTACCTGACAATCAGGCGTTAGTACTATTTAAGTTCAACTTCTGCGCCTGCTTCTTCTAAAGCTTTCTTAAGGCTTTCAGCTTCATCTTTGCCAACACCTTCCTTCAATACTGAAGGAGCTGCATCAACTAAGTCTTTAGCTTCTTTCAAACCAAGACCACAAGATTCTTTAACTGCCTTAACAACACCTAGCTTAGCGGCACCAGCTGATTTCAATACCACGTCAAATGAAGTTTTTTCCTGAGCTGCAGGAGCAGCATCTCCAGCAGGACCAGCAGCAACTGCAACTGCAGCAGCAGCAGGCTCAATACCGTACTCTTCTTTAAGAATAGTAGCAAGTTCATTTACTTCTTTTACGGTCAAATTCACTAATTGTTCAGCAAAAGCTTTCAAATCTGCCATTTTTGTATAATATTAAATTGTTTTTACTTTTTATTTTTTATTAGTTTTCTCTTTCTCCAAGTGTTTTCAACACACCATGTATGGTGTTTGCTCCACTTTGAAGTGCAGAAACCACGTTTTTAGCCGGTGATTGTAGCAATGCAATAACGTCTGCAATAAGCTCGTTTTTGCTCTTAACATGTATCAGGGCTTCTAACTGGTTAGCGCCGATGTAGAAACTTTCTTCTACATATGCAGCCTTAAGGGCAGGAACTTGTTTATCCTTTGAAAAACTTTTAATAAGTTTCGCAGGTGCATTTGATGTATTTGAAAACATCAATGCTGAGTTGCCTTTAAGTACTGAATACAACGGTTCGTAATCATTATCCAGGCTTTCAAGGGCCTTTTTAAGCAATGTATTTTTTACAACAACAAGTTTTATCTCTGACTTGAAGCATTCTCTTCTGAGCTTGCTTGTATCTTCTGCATTAAGTGCAGTAATGTCAGTTATATAAAAACAGTTGTATGAATTTACTGTTGCAGCAATTTGCTCTATTACCTGGCTTTTATCTTCCTTCTTCATAATCTGTTCTGATTTAATTTTCATCTACGGTTTTAGGATCAACCTTAATTCCGGGACTCATTGTACTAGAAAGATAAATGCTCTTAATATAAGTACCTTTAGCAGCTGATGGTTTCAATTTGTTAAGTGTTGAAACAAATTCTTTGGCATTGCCAAAAATCTGATCAGGAGTAAAGGATGATTTACCTACAGAAGCATGAACGATACCGCTCTTGTCAACTTTAAAGTCAATTTTACCTTGTTTTACTTCCTTAACAGCCTTGCCAATTTCCATTGTTACTGTTCCACTTTTTGGGTTTGGCATAAGTCCTCTAGGACCTAATACTCTACCCAAAGCACCAATTTTACCCATAATAGCCGGCATAGTGATAATTACATCAATATCGGTCCAGCCACCTTTGATCTTTTCTATATATTCATCAAGACCTACAAAGTCAGCTCCGGCTTCTTTAGCCTCAGCTTCTTTATCAGGAGTACATAATGCCAGGACTCTCACTTGTTTACCTGTTCCATTAGGCAGTGATACTACACCACGTACCATTTGGTTGGCTTTTCTGGGGTCTACACCGAGGCGAACATCGATATCTACAGAAGCATCAAACTTTGTAAGGGTAATTTCCTTTACTAAAGCACAAGCATCTTTCAATGAATAATTCTTACCTACTTCAATCTTTTCTAAAGCCAACTTTTGTTTTTTTGTCAGTTTACTCATTTTTATTGAAGTTTAAAGGTTAGCGGGGAATTCCCCGGTTACGGTGATACCCATACTGCGTGCTG
Source organism: uncultured Bacteroidales bacterium (assembly GCA_964522065.1). Classification (GTDB taxonomy): domain Bacteria; phylum Bacteroidota; class Bacteroidia; order Bacteroidales; family UBA1402; genus UBA8389. Next base: position 2,245 of record CAZFUO010000264.1, read on the forward strand.
TACCTGCGATTAATCTCATTGCAGATTCAACAGTAAAGCAGTTTAAATCTTCCATTTTGTCCTGAGCGATAACCTTTACCTGTTCCCAGGTAACAGAAGCAATCTTCTTACGGTTTGGTTCTGCAGATCCGCTCTTAACCTTAGCAGCTTCAAGTAACTGAATAGCTGCAGGAGGTGTTTTAACAACAAAATCAAATGATTTGTCAGAGTAATAAGTGATAACGACGGGCAATATCTTGCCAGCCTTCTCTTGAGTTCTGGCGTTGAATTGCTTGCAAAACTCCATGATGTTAACTCCTTTAGAACCTAAAGCAGGTCCTACAGGAGGAGAGGGGTTTGCAGCGCCTCCCTTGATCTGTAATTTGATTTGTCCAGCAATGTCTTTAGCCATTTCTTTTAAATTATAAAAGTTGTAGAATGGGAAAAGTAATAATCAAAAGTACGTAACTACTTGTTATTCCTTTTCTACTTGCATAAAACCCAGTTCGAGTGGTGTCTTTCTTCCGAAAATCTTAACCATAACCTTCAGTTTTTTCTTCTCGTTGTTTACCTCTTCGATAACAGCGCTGAAACCACTAAAAGGACCATGATTAACCTTAACAGATTCACCCACATAATAAGGTATATTAATTTCTTCTCCACTTTCCTGGAGTTCATCAACTTTACCTAAAATGCGGTTTACTTCAGATTCACGAAGACTTTGAGGATTTTCCTTTCCGCCTAAAAATCCGATAACATTAGGTATGTTCCTTAATGTATGAACGACTTCTCCCATAAGAGCAGCCTCTATCAATACATAACCGGGCAAGTAAGAACGTTCTTTCATAACGCGCTTGCCATTGCGTACCTGATATACTTTTTCCGTTGGAATAAGTACATGTGATACATACTCACCAAGTGTAGTATTCTTGATTTCTGCTTCAAGAAACTCACGCACTTTGCTTTCCTTACCGCTTACAGTACGCAAAACGTACCACTTTTTTTCAAAATCGGACATTAGAACTCAGATTAGAATACCGTTTCGTAAATAAAAGTCATGATATTTTCGAAACCTAAATCGATGAGAAAAACAACAAGCGCAATCATTAGGGAAGCTAATAATACTATTATCGCACTGTTGCTCAACTCGGACATACTTGGCCAACTGACCTTGTGAACGAGTTCATTGTATGACTCTTTCCAATAAGAGGCAACATTCTGAAAAAACTTCTTCATCTTATCCTGGGTTTTAATGCACGAAAGGAGAGGCTCGAACTCCCGACACTCGGTTTTGGAGACCGATGCTCTACCAACTGAGCTAGAC
>CAZFUO010000265.1:0-3537 GCA_964522065.1 uncultured Bacteroidales bacterium
ATCTGCCATGTTAAGTACACGTTCAACCTCACCACCAAAGTCCGCGTGACCCGGAGTGTCAATGATATTAATCTTTACCCCTTTATAATTAATAGAGACATTCTTTGAAAGAATAGTAATACCTCTTTCCCTCTCTAATTCATTATTATCCATAATGAGCTCGCCGGCAACTTCAGCGTTTCTGAACAACTGACCTGCTAACAACATCTTATCTACCAGGGTCGTTTTGCCGTGGTCAACGTGTGCAATAATGGCAATATTTCTAATATCTTGCATCCTTTGATTTTATATGTGTAACCTAATAATCTTTTCGGGTACAAAAATAAGATAAATTTTACAGAATTACCTTGTTTATTAAAAAGTATTGCCTACTTTTGCAGCCGCAATTAGTTATAACTAACAGTAATTAAAATTTTTATGTATTTAAATCCAGAGAAAAAGCAAGAAATCTTCGGTAAATACGGCAAGTCTAACACTGATACTGGCTCACCAGAGGCTCAGATAGCATTGTTTTCGTTCCGTATCAACCATTTGACTGGACATCTAAAGTCAAATCACAAAGATTATAGCACTGCTCGCGCTTTGAGAATGTTGGTTGGTAAACGCCGCAGACTCTTAGACTACCTAAAAGACAAGGATATTGAAAAATATCGTGCTCTTATTAAAGAACTAGGTATTCGTCGCTAAACGAAAAATTAAAAAGCCGTTGTTTTCAGGACAACGGCTTTTTTTATGCCTTATAAAATAATCCCGGTACATTTTTGTTGACATTAATTTTTATATTTGTCGCTTGAAATTACTGGAATGGTTTTACAAAACCTTAAATTTTAGCCAAACTGTATATATGAGTATAGAAATTAAAAAGGTCTCTTCTAAAAAAGAGCTTAAGGAGTTTGTCAAATTTGCACTCAAGCTGTACAAAAACAACCCTTATTACATTCCTTCTCTGACTTTTGATGAACTTAACACTTTTGACACCAAAAAAAATCCTGCCTTTGACTTTTGTGAGGCCGATTTCTTTCTGGCATACAAAGATGGAGAAATTGCTGGCAGAACAGCTGTCATATTAAACAAAGACACAAACAAATGGTGGAAACAGGAACATGCCCGATTTGGTTGGTTTGACGTAATTGATGACATTGAGGTAACCAAAGCTCTTATCGAAACCGCAGAAAACTGGGCAAAAGAAAAAGGGATGAAAGCTCTTAAAGGCCCATTGGGTTTTTGCGACCTTGATCATGAAGGAATGCTTGTGCACGGTTTTGACGAACTAGGAACTTTTGCAACAATTTACAACTACCCTTACTATCCACAACATATGGAGCAGTTGGGTTATGTAAAAGATGTTGACTGGAAAGAATACCAGATAACAATGCCTACCGAAATACCTGAAAGATATACACGAATGGCCGCAATAGTCTCACAAAAATTCAATGTTCGCACAGTTTCCTGTAAATCTTCAGGAGAACTTGTAAAAAAATACGGAGATAAGATTTTCCAACTTTGGAACGATACCTATAATGTATTATACGGATATGCTCCACTTACAGAAAAGCAAGTAAAATACTATATAAAAATGTATCTTTCATTTATCAGACCAGATTTGATAAGTGTAATAGTTGACAAAGACGATAACGTAATTGGCATGGGTATAACAATACCATCGTTGAGCAAGGCATTTCAAAAAGCAAATGGAAAGCTTTTACCTTTCGGTTTTATACACTTGCTGAAATCTATACGTAAAAACGATATGGTTGACCTGTATTTGATGGGAATTCACCCTGATTATCAGGGAAAAGGTTTAAATTCATTAATTTTTGCAGACTTGGTTCCGAAATTTATAAAAAATGGATTTAAATTTGCTGAAACCAATCCGGAACTTGAGAACAATGGTAAAATTCAGGTGTTATGGTCTGAATTCGGACCCCGTCATCACAAGACCAGAAGGGTATATATAAAAGAATTTAATTAAAGATATGCAGGAACTGACTTCACAAAATGTAGCTTACGACGATTCTAACATAATCACACTCGATTGGCAGGAACATATCAGGAGAAGACCGGGTATGTACATCGGAAAACTTGGTGATGGAAATTCATCGGACGATGGTATATACGTACTTCTAAAGGAGGTACTTGACAATAGCATTGATGAGTATATGATGGGATACGGAAAAAGTATCGAAGTCAAAATTGATGAGGGCTTTGTATCTGTTCGTGACTATGGACGTGGAGTGCCTTTGGGCAAAGTAATAGACGTTTCCTCAAAAATGAACACAGGTGCAAAATATGATTCAAAGGCATTTAAGAAATCAGTTGGTCTTAATGGCGTTGGTATAAAAGCTGTTAACGCATTATCTTCATATTTCAGAATACAAAGTTTCAGAGAAGGTCAGACTAAACAAATTGATTTTTGCAGAGGGGTTATTACCGACGATATGCCGTTAAATTCAAGTAATGAACCTAACGGAACATTAATAGAATTCATGCCTGATATAAATATATTCCCAGGCTATGCATATCAGGATAATTTTGTTGAGGTTTTACTTAAAAACTATGTATTTCTCAATTCAGGTCTTAGTATCTACTTTAACGGAAAAAAATTCTTCTCAAAAAACGGACTGGTAGATTTACTTAATGAAAATATAACGTCAGAACCTCTTTACCCAATAATTCATCTCACTGGTGAAGATATTGAAGTTGCAATAACACATGGTAATCAATACGGCGAAGAGTATTACTCTTTTGTAAACGGACAGCATACAACTCAGGGCGGAACTCATCAAACGGCTTTCAGAGAGTCTGTAACAAGAGTAATTAAAGAATACTACAATAAAAATTTCGAATACTCAGACATAAGAATGGGTATTATTGCTGCAGTAAGTATTAAAGTTGAAGAACCTGTATTTGAATCACAGACTAAAACAAAACTGGGATCAAATAAAATGTCTCCTGACGGACAGACTGTAGCAAAATTCATAGGTGATTTTCTAAAAAAAGAGCTTGATAATTTCCTGCATAAAAACAATGAAACCTCAGATATTCTGCTAAAAAAGATTTCAGAATCTGAAAAAGAAAGAAAGGCTATTGCAGGTGTAACCAAGCTTGCAAGAGACAGGCAGAAAAAGTCTAATTTGCATAATAAAAAGCTACGCGATTGCCGGTTTCACTATAACGATTCTAAGGGAGAAAACCTCGACGAAACCAGCCTTTTCATTACTGAGGGTGATTCTGCCAGCGGTTCTATTACAAAAAGCAGGGATGTAAATTATCAGGCTGTATTTAGTTTGAGGGGAAAACCGTTGAACACTTATGCTATGACAAAAAAAATAGTGTATGAAAACGAGGAATTTAATTTACTGCAGGCGGCACTGAATATTGAAGATGGAATAGAAGAATTGAGATACAATAAAATAATTATTGCAACTGATGCTGATGTTGACGGAATGCATATCAGACTTTTGTTAATGACGTTTTTTCTACAATTTTTTCCTGAACTTATAAAAAAACAACACGTTTATATTTTACAAACTCCTT
>CAZFUO010000266.1:0-3524 GCA_964522065.1 uncultured Bacteroidales bacterium
TTAAAGATAACCAGACAGATAAAGACGGTAAGCTAACATATATATATACTTCGGACAAAGATGCTCAACATTCATATATTGAGGCTGCAATAGCCAAAGGGTATGATGTTTTAATCATGGACGGACAGTTAGATGTTCATTTTGTTGGTAAACTTGAACAATTATTTGAAAATAGCCACTTTGTCAGAGTTGATAGTGCGGTTCCTGAAAAATTGGTTTCTAAAGAAGAAAAAAATGAAATTAATCTAAGTGAGGAACAGAAGGAAAGTTTGAAGAAGAAATTTAGTGACAGACTACCAGTTGTTGAAAAAACAAGTTTTAACGTAGAATTAGATTCGCTGGGCGAATTTTCTGCTCCAATTCAGTTGACTGTTAATGAGTTTATGAGAAGAATGCAGGAAATGTCTGCAATGAACTCTGGTTTTAATTTTTACGGTGAAATGCCATTAAATTATTCGATTGTATTAAATGTTGATAATACAGTAGTTAAGGAAATACTTGAAAGTAGCGAAGATGATCTGCTTGATGGAAAAGTAAGACAATTAATAGATCTTTCTTTACTTTCTAACGGGTTATTGAAAGGTGAAGCACTTACCAATTTCGTAAAAAGAAGTTATAAGTTGATTTAATCTGATTTTTTTGTAATTTTGGGGAACCGGGATCGAATTAAGCTATCCTGGTTCCTTTTTTTTTTGATAATTACACACTATTTTGAGAAAGGTTTTATTTTCAGTTCTGTTTTTTTCTCTCTTTTGTATTAATTATACAAATAGCCAGAGTGTGGGACTTGTGCTTAGTGGCGGGGGTGCTAGAGGAGTAGCTCATATCGGTATGATTCAAGCACTTGAAGAAAATGGAATTCCTGTTAATTACATTGCCGGAACCTCGATTGGTGCAGTTGTTGGCGGTCTTTATTCAATGGGTTATTCACCAAAAGAAATGCTTGAGCTTATTAAATCTAAGGAATTTAATAACTGGATGACAGGTACAATTGAAAATAAGTACATTGACTTTTTTGGGAAACCAAACCCTACACCGGAAATTATTTCAACATCCATTTCACTTAAAGATACAATTTTTAATTCAGCTAAAATTCTGCCAAACAGTCTTATTAATCCAATTCAGATGAATATTGCTTTTCTTCAGCTTTGTGCACAATATACTGCACAATGTGAAGGTAATTTCAATAATCTGTTTGTTCCTTTCAGAAGTGTGGCTGCTGATGTTAATAACAGGTCTCCCTATGTTTTCAAAAATGGCGACCTGGGTGATGCTATTAGGACATCAATGAGTTTCCCCTTTGTATTTAAGGCAATTAAAGTTGAAGGTAAATTGCTATACGATGGAGGTATTTATAATAATTACCCTATCGATGTAATGATGAAAGATTTTAATCCTGATTATATAATTGGTGCTGTTGTTACTGATGCTAATGAGGTTATTGATGATTACGATATGGTTGGTCAGCTTAAAAATATGATAATGCAGCCTAGTAATTACAAGGTTCCTGAAGATAAAGGCATTCAGTTTGATTTTGATTTAAGAGGTGTGAATTTGCTTGATTTTCATAAAGCTGATTCAATCTATAAGATTGGTTATGATGGTACTATAGCTAAAATTGAAGAAATTAAAAAAAGTATTTCAGATAGGATTGAGCCTTTTTCAATTAGCTTAAAAAGATCAGTATTTAAAAGCAGAACACCGGTATTACGATTTAGAGAAATTGAAATTTATGGCGCTACAGATGTTCAAAAAGAGTATATTCTTAAAGTACTTAACCAAGATGGTACAAAGTATTTTTCATTGGAAGACTTTAAGCAAGGTTACTATAAATTGCTCTCAGATAAGAAAATAACTGAAATCAGACCTGCAGCAATCTATAATTATAGTGATAAATCTTTTAAATTGATACTTAATGTAGAACTTGAAAACAGTGTTAATATATCTATAGGGGCAAATGTATCTTCCAGCACTTCAAATCAGTTATACCTGGGATTAGGATATAAAAACCTTAATCAGTTTTCTCAAACATATACTGCTGATGCTTTTATGGGTAAAATATTAAACGCATTCAGAGCATCTTCAACATTCAGATTTTCGGGTAGAACTCCACAGTATTTTTTTACTGAACTTGCTACTCTTAATTATAACTATTATCAGAATGAAAGATTGTTTTATCAGGAAGATCAGCCTGCTTTTATTAAGCAACATGAATTATTTCTGAAGTTCAGATATGGCCTTCCTGCATTTAAAAATGGTAAAGTCGAATTCGGACTTTCAGGAGGCATAATTTATGACAGATATATGCAAACAAAGTCTGAGTCTTTCTCTGATAAGAGTTTTGATAAGAGTACATACAGTATGCTAAATCTGTCTGCAAGATTTGAACATAATAATTTGAACGACAAACAGTATCCTACTTCAGGAAAAAGATATTATTTTATTGGACAGGCAATTACAGGTATTGAAAGTTTCAGATATGCAGATTCATCAGGTCTTACTTCAAAACGTGATGTACCTTTAAGGTATATTCAGCTATCAGGAGGTCTTGAGAATTATGATTTAATAAACGATAATTTTGTACTTGGGTATAAAACGGACTTGTTGTTTAACACCAAAAGGTTGTTGGATAACTATTCTGCCAGCGTTATTCAGGCTCCTTCTTATACTCCAACACTTCATAGTAAGTCGTCTTTTAATGAAGCTTACAGATCAAATAAATATCTGGCCATTGGTGTAATACCTATATGGAAGGTAAGGCAGAATTTGTTTTTAAGGACAGATTTATATGGTTTTTTCCCATTTGAGATGTTGAAGCAAAATGCAGATAAGTCGTTTCATTATTCAAGATCTTGGTCAAACCTTCAATATATTGCTGAGACTTCTGTGATTTATCAACTACCTTTTACTTCTTTAAGTCTTTTTCTCAATAATTACAGTTACCCAAAGGGCAATTGGAATTTTGGTGTAAACATTGGATTTTTATTGTTTGGCAGGAGGTTTGTTGAATAAAATCTAAAAAAATGCATTCAGGGGTTGTTTATTGATATAATCCTTCTTATATTTGCAACCGCAAAACAAAAACGGCTACGTAGCTCAACTGAATAGAGCATCTGACTACGGATCAGAAGGTTACAGGTTTGAATCCTGTCGTGGTCACAAAAATAAAACCCCGAAGTTATTAACTCTCGGGGTTTTATTTTATTTGCAATCTGTTTTAAAATGGAACATTGTTGTCTGGCAATCCATAACTGTAAAAGTTGTCCTGACTTTCAAAAGCAGCCTCATTATTAATTCTTGAACTTAAAATCTGGCCATCATTTCCGGGAATAATATCATCTTCAACATTCATGAATTTTGCAAACTGTTTTTTGAATTTCAATCTTACATCGCCAACTGCACCATTTCTGTGTTTAGCTATAATTATTTCAGCTATTCCCTGCAGGCTGTTGCCATTTTGATCTTCCATAATTTTGTAGTATTCAGGTCTGTGAATAAAACAAACCATATCTGCATCCTGCTCA
>CAZFUO010000267.1:0-3486 GCA_964522065.1 uncultured Bacteroidales bacterium
TTACGAATAATAACTCTTCTGTAAAGGTCATTTAAGTCTGAAGTTGCAAAACGGCCACCATCAAGTGGAACCAGTGGACGCAATTCAGGTGGAATAACAGGTACAATCTTAATGATCATCCATTCAGGTTTATTCCTGTTTTTGGCCAATCTGAAAGATTCTACTACCTGCAGACGCTTCAATGCTTCGTTTTTACGTTGCATTGATGTATCAGTGCTTGCACGATGTCTCAGATCGAAAGACAATTCATCAAGATTAATTCTTTCCAAAATATCATGGATAGCATCTGCACCCATTTTGGCGATAAACTTGTTTGGATCTGTGTCCTCAAGCATTTGGTTATCCTTTGGCAAAGTTTCAAGTATATCAAGATACTCTTCTTCAGAAAGAAGATCATCCTTTTTGATACCATCATTGTCTTTAATACCCGGTTGGATAACAATATATCTTTCGTAATAAATTACGGAATCTAACTTCTTGGTAGGTAAACCTAAAAGGTAACCTATTTTGTTTGGCAATGAACGAAAGTACCAAATATGTGCTACCGGAACCACAAGCTGTATATGCCCTGTACGTTCACGTCTAACCTTCTTTTCAGTAACTTCAACACCACAACGGTCACAAACTATACCCTTATAACGGATACGTTTGTATTTACCGCAATGACATTCGTAATCTTTAACCGGACCAAATATCCTTTCGCAAAACAAACCGTCTCTTTCAGGTTTGTATGTACGATAGTTGATGGTTTCAGGTTTCAGAACCTCGCCGCTTGACATTTCGAGTATTTCTTCAGGTGATGCTAAACCAATCGAAATCTTCGAAAAACTGCTTTTTGTTTTGGTCTCTTTTCTATAAGCCATATTGAGTATGAAAATATAAACAGTTATTACTTAGTCTAGTTGTATGCTTAAACCTAAGCCTCTCAATTCGTGGAGCAATACATTCAACGATTCGGGTATTCCCGCTTGAGGCATTGGATCTCCCTTAACAATTGCTTCAAAGGCTTTGCTTCTTCCTACAACGTCATCAGACTTGATTGTTAAGATTTCCTGTAAAATATGTGCAGCCCCGAATGCTTCCAGAGCCCAAACTTCCATTTCTCCAAAACGCTGACCACCAAATTGCGCTTTACCACCAAGTGGTTGCTGGGTAATCAGTGAGTATGGTCCGATAGAACGTGCATGCATCTTATCTTCAACCATGTGGCCAAGTTTAAGCATATACACAACACCTACAGTTGCAGGCTGGTCAAATCTTTGACCTGTTCCACCATCATATAAATAACATTTACCATATCTTGGCAATCCTGCTTTGTCAGACCATTCATTTAAATCATCCAAACCCGCACCATCAAAGATAGGTGTAGCAAACTTGACATCCAGTTCTTTTCCGGCCCAACCCAATACAGTTTCAAAAATCTGACCAAGGTTCATACGGGAAGGTACACCAAGTGGATTTAAAACTATATCAACAGTTGTTCCGTCTTCAAGGAAAGGCATATCTTCAGCACGTACAATACGTGATACGATACCCTTATTACCGTGACGACCAGCCATCTTGTCTCCTACTCTGATCTTACGCTTTTTAGCGATATAGACCTTAGCCATCTGAATAATACCTGAAGGTAGTTCGTCTCCTATTGTGATATTAAATTTCTTACGCTTCATCTGAGCATCAAGCTCTTTATATTTACGCAGATAATTTTGTATCAGGTCACGAATCATTTCATTCTTGGCATTATCGCTTGTCCACTTGCTAATCTGAATAGAAGAGAAATTAATCTCCATCAGATTTTTTGTAGTAAACTTGGCTCCTTTTGCAATAACTTCAGTACCAAGATTATCTTTAATACCCAATGAAGTTTTACCAGAAGTCAAATTAAGCAATTTCTCTACAAGAGTATTTTTAAGCAATGCTGCTTCTTCTTCAAATTCCTCATCGATACGTGGAAGCAAAGCTTTGTCTGTCAATCTTGACTTGCGGTTTTTAACAGCTTTAGAGAATAATCTCTTGCCAATAATAACACCTCTCAATGAAGGAGTAGCCTTTAATGAGGCATCCTTAACATCACCGGCTTTATCACCGAAAATTGCACGCAACAGTTTTTCTTCAGGTGAAGGATCTGATTCGCCCTTTGGAGTAATCTTACCAATAAGAATATCACCCGGAGCAATATGAGCACCAACACGAACAATACCGTTTTCGTCAAGATCTTTTGTAGCCTCTTCACTAACATTAGGTATATCAGAAGTAAGTTCTTCCATACCTCTTTTAGTTTCTCTGACTTCAAGAGTATATTCATCAACGTGAACAGATGTAAATACATCTTCACGTACAAGTCTTTCATTTAATACAATCGCATCCTCAAAGTTATAACCTTTCCATGGCATGAATGCAACCTTCAGGTTCTTTCCTAAAGCAAGCTCGCCATTTTGAGTTGAATAACCTTCGGTAAGCAATTGACCTTCCACAACTCTGTCTCCCAATTTAACTATAGGACGAAGGTCTATAGTTGTACTTTGATTGGTTTTCTGGAATTTTGGAATTACATATGTCTTTAATGAATCGTTGAAGCTTACAAAATCTGCTTCTTCTGAACGATCATATCTTATTTTAATAGTAGTTGCATCAACAAACTCAACAACTCCGCTACCTTCAGCCATTAGCTGAGTTCTGGAGTCTCTGATAAGCTGACCTTCAAGTCCGGTTCCTACAATAGGAGCCTCGCAACGAATTAAAGGAACTGCCTGGCGCATCATATTCGATCCCATGAGAGCACGGTTAGCATCATCATGTTCGAGGAATGGTATTAACGAAGCAGCTATAGATGCAATCTGTGTAGGAGAAACGTCCATAAGGTTGACTTCACTAGGCGGAACCACGGGGAAATCAGCTTCCATACGTGATTTTACTCTGCTACGAACAAAGCCACCTTCTGGTGTTAAAGGAGCATTGCCCTGAGCAATAATCTTACCTTCTTCTTCTTCAGCAGTCAGATAGATTATTTCACCCAAATTAACCTTGCTGTCTTCAACAACTCTGTATGGAGTTTCAATAAAACCAAGTTCATTAATTTTTGCGTAAACGCATAATGAAGAGATCAAACCGATATTCGGACCTTCAGGAGTTTCGATAGGACACAGACGACCATAGTGTGTATAGTGAACGTCACGTACCTCAAACCCTGCACGTTCACGTGAAAGACCACCAGGACCCAGTGCAGACATACGACGTTTGTGAGTCATTTCTGCCAAAGGATTTGTTTGATCCATGAACTGAGATAAAGCATTGGTTCCGAAGAAAGAATTGATAACAGAAGAAATCGTCTTGGCATTAATCAATTCAACAGGAGCAAAGACTTCGTTATCACGAACATTCATTCTCTCGCGGATAGTTCTTGCCATACGGGCAAGACCAACTCCAAATTGATTATTCAGCTGTTCTCCAACTGTACGTACACGACGATTACTTAAGTGGTCAATA
>CAZFUO010000268.1:0-3467 GCA_964522065.1 uncultured Bacteroidales bacterium
AACAAGGGCTTTCATTTGAAGGTATAAGTGAGAAAAACCTGGAAATGGTTAAGCTTAGAGAGGAGTTAAATAAAGTCAATACCGGATTGAAAGCCAAAGAGTATCAGTTAGACAGTATTAAGCAAAGAACTTATTTCGGGCAGGCAATACTTAATGAGGTAAAAGTGCTTTTTCCTCAGATAACCAGTTGTACGTATGCCGAATCTGCTGAATTTAACGATACAACCAAAATCCCTGCAGAGGTTTCACTGGTTTACTTTAAAACTGCAGGTCCTGTTGACAATAACAGCAAAGAAAAAATAAATGAATGGATAAAAAGGAGACTTTCTATAGAAAGATTAAAAGTTATTTACGAATGACTTTTGTCTTTACCTGAAAGGGTATTCCTGATCTTCATTATAAGAATAAAAGTAATAGGTATTATAGCAACGCTGTTTGAAAGTATAAGGGGCGTGTCTTTTAGAAGCAGTCCATAGATAAGCCACAAAGAAGTTGCAATCCATACCAGACTATACATCCACAGTGAAAGACTATAAGTATCCTTGGTACTTATAGTCTTTATTGCTTGTGGTAATTGATTAATTGTAGAAAATACAGCTGCGGTTACACCAACTACTTCAATTATATTCATATTTTTAAGTTTATTCTTTCCAGATCAGAACATCTGTTGTGTTCAGAAGTTTGCTACCCAAAAGAACTTGTTTATTTTGATCCAGAGGGAAATTATAAGGCTTATCAGAATAACTAATTGCAATTCCCAGCCCGTTACGGTATTCTAAAAGGATTCCTTCTGGCAGGTCCATAATAGCTGTTTTAGTCTTTTTGTAAAGCTTTTTAAGAATCTCTTTTTCTAATTCTCCGGTTTTGGTATCTGCGCCAATATAAGTCACGCTACCTTTTCCGAAGTTCCTGTGTATTACAGATGCTTTGCCTGCATAAAAATCACCTTTATAGGTAGCCCAAACTTCTGTGCCTGACGAAGGTTTAAATACTTCACCCCATGTAAACCACTCATAGTCCTTGTTTCCCAGACTTACCAAATCAGGATAAGATTCCTGCAATAAATCGTAAAACTCCATCTCTCCTCCTATAAGGTCAAACATTTTATATCCAAATTTTCCTTCAAAAAGTCTGCCGAATCTGTCTTTGTGTCCGGTTCTGCATGAAAATACCAGATGGCCGCCCTTTTTTGCATATTCTTTCCATCTTTCAACCAGAGCATCATCAATCATTTGAAATGCTGGAACTACCATAAAGGGGTATTTGCTGAAGTCTTTGGCTTCTGTAATTACGTCTACAGGGCATCCAAAAGATTTTAATGCTTTATAATAATTCATTATATGCCTTTCTGTATTCCAGGTTTTATTTTGTTTTTGTCTGTCTATATTCCAGGCATTTTCATAGTTAAACAAAATAGCGGTTTTTCTTGACAAGTATTCAGTTGGTTTGGTTTCTTTAGGCTTATACTGCTTCCTCAAATCTTTTATTTCTTTTATAAACTGAACATATTCAAGACCTCCTGAGCTTGGTGTGACTCCATCTGTTCCGACTATTCCTGAATGATACTGCTCCATTCCGTAAAGTGGTTGCCTGAATCTGTAAGTACAGGTAAAATCACTGCCACCTGCAAAAACATGCCAAAGCCATAATCTTACTGCACCAGGTAATGGCTGAGCATTTACCTCACCCCAGTTAACCTGACCTGGTTGAAGCTCCATAACACCATACAAGTTGTCAAATGGTCTGAAAAAGTCATTCGCATATGCAATTCTTAAAGGATCTCCAACTCTATAACCCTTTTTACCAATACCGGTCTTGTCGCCAAAAACCATGTATCTGGTATAGCTGTTAAAGTCAAGTTTGTCAGAGGTTCCGATGTGACCTTCTTCATAGTTGGGAATGTAGTTTGTTGTAACAAACTGATCTGTTGAGCAATGCTTTTTAATGCAATCTGCCTGAACGTTTATGAAAGATGCTGTTATACCGGCTGCAAAACGTCTGTAGTCGAGTATCTGATGAGGATTCATAAACATCATTTCTCTTTTCGGAAGGGTAATCTCTTCAAAATTACTATATGTCTGGCTCCAGAAAGAGGTTCCCCAGGCACTGTTTAGCGAATCTATTTTAATATATTTTTCTTTTAAAAACTCTCTGAAACCGCTTTCTGCGTCATTACCAAAATCAAATTGAACAGCCGGTTCGTTGTCTATCTGCCACCCTATTACTCTTTTATCTTTGCCGTATCTTTTAGCAAGTTGTTCTATCATTTTCAAAGAATATTCACGATAGGTTTTGTTTGCAAAAGAAGCATGTTGTCTTGCTCCATGGTCTAATTTTGTACCATTTTCATTTGTAATTAAAATCTCAGGATGCTTTCTGGTTAGCCATACCGGTGGCGTTGCTGTCGATGTGCACAAAACAACTTTCAATTTATATTTTGCAGCAATTTCAACTGCTTTATCCAACCAGCCAAAGTCATAAACACCTTCTTTGGGTTCTAGTTGAGTCCAGGCAAATTCAGCAAAATGGGTAAATTCAAAACCCAGAGAAGCCATATTCTTTAAATCTCTGTCCCATTGAGACGCATCCCAGTGTTCAGGGTAATAATAAGCTCCTGTAATTGTCAGATCTTTATCGTTGAAGTAATTTAAGTTCTTGCTATTAGCTGTCAGAAAGAAAAGTATTTGTACAAATGTGAGTAAAATGAGCTTTTTTGACATGAGAATTTTGATTAATGATATTTTAATTACTTTTGCCTTGTTGATAGTTGCAAAAATATAATAATGATTGGCTTGTCTTATATAAAATATGACATAAAAAGATAAAAATTTGACCAAAACCATTTTAATAGTACCATAAATGAGCACAATGAAGGCTAACCACTTCAATTACTTAACTATTAACGATAAAGACAGAGATTGGGGATTGTTTATTACAACCTGTGGATTTCAGAATATTCCTCCTTCTAAAGTAAATCCCTATCTTTCAATTCATCCCAGTATTTATACATTTAATACAAAACGTGGAAGAATACTAGATGAGTTTCAGTTATTGTTTATCGTTAAAGGAACCGGTGTTTTCGAATCTACACATTATCATAAGGTGCCGGTTAGTTCGGGCACAGTAATTTTACTTTTTCCTGGTGAGTGGCATAACTACAGCTATAATTCTGAAACCGGATGGGATGAGTTCTGGGTTGGTTTTGACGGAATGAACGTAAGAAATATGATGAAGGAAAACTTTTTTTCTTTGTCTGAACCTGTTTTTAAGATTGGTATTGATGATGAGTTTATTGCTCTCTATGATGCTGTTATTGAGTACGCAGAAAAAGAAGCCAAGGGTTATCAGCAGGTTGCTTCAAGTATTGTAAGGCATATGCTTGGATTATTGTATTTTAAAAATCAGAATAATGTTTATTCTGATAGCGAGGTTGTTGATAAGATAAATCAGGCTCGTGTAATTATAAG
>CAZFUO010000269.1:0-3457 GCA_964522065.1 uncultured Bacteroidales bacterium
GACAGATATGGTAGTATTTGTGCATTTAGTCTGACTCCCCACCCCGGGTATAGTACTGTGTCAAGAATACCAAGAAAGGTAAGTATGGTAAGAAAAAGTATTGTGTACCATTTTATTACTGTTTTTATAATATCTGGCTTTATGAATACTGTAAGTGACAGCAATATTCCGGGTAACATGGTTAAATATCCTGCAGCTGAAAAGTCCATTTTGCTGCCATGTAAGAAGATGTTGAATATTTCGGTTATGTCAAGACCTGAAGTGGCTTTTATATTGTATAAGAGGAATATAACTTTGAAAAGTATAAAATATGTCAGCCAGAAAAAATAATACTTTACGAAGTATGTTATGATTGTTTTCATTCAGATTTGCCCGTTTTATTAATCTGTAAAAGTAGTAAAAATTGCTAATAATTGCTTATTATGTCTGGTTAGTTATATAAAGTTGTGCATATAATTTGATAATGCCGATAAATTATTTAATATTTGCATAAAATTATTAATTCTTAAACCATGATATCTTTAGATGAGATAAGCTTCTCTTATGATAAGAGAGAGCAAATAATTAACGACCTGTCTTTTAATATACCACAAGGCTCATTATACGGTTTTTTGGGAGCAAATGGTTCGGGTAAGACTACAACTATCAGATTGATACTGGGTTTGTGTAAACCATCAAAAGGTGTTGTTTTAATAAACGGAGAAAAAATAACAAGAAATTCGTTGTCGCTATACCAAAATATTGGTTCATTAATTGAAGCACCTTCATTGTACGGTCATTTAAGCGGGGAAGATAACCTTAAAGTCTTCTGTAAATATTATGGTATTAACGAAAAAAGAATTAGTGAGGTACTTGATTTGGTTGGTTTAAATTATGCATCTCAAAAAAAGGCTGGTTTTTATTCTCTTGGTATGAAGCAAAGATTGGGATTGGCTATTAGCATATTACATAATCCTTCAATACTTATACTTGATGAACCTCTAAATGGTCTTGACCCTAAAGGGATAGCAGAAATGAGAGAATTGTTATTGCATCTTAATAAGAACGCAGGTATGACTATACTTATTTCCAGTCATATACTTAGTGAAATCTCAAATACCTGTGATAATATATGCATTATTGATAAAGGTAAAAAGATGTTTTCTGGTGAGATTAGCAAACTTATGAATTCAGACTTGCTTGAAACATTTTATTCTATCAGAACTGATAAAAATGAAGAGTCTTTAAAAATTATAACTGATTATATTCCTGGCGTCAGAATGGAAAATGATTGTATTTTATTTCCACTTAATGATGAGAAGATTATACCCACTTTAGTTGATAAACTGGTATATAGTGGAATAGGTGTTTATGAAGTCGCGAAAAAGGAGAAAACTCTTGAACAAATATATCTGAAACTAACAAACTAAAAATATGATAAAGTCTTTGATTGCAGAATACTGCAAATTGAAAAACACAAATACATGGATAATGATTATATGTGGTGCTGTATTTGCACCAGTATTTACTTTTCTAATATATTTTTTCAGAACCAGATATTTTATTCCTGTGGCTGGTGAAAATATTTGGGTTAAATTTCTGGATATGAACATAAGCTTTACTGCCGGTGTATTTCTGCCATTTCTTATAGTTTTGTTAGTTTCCAATAACCTCAATATTGAAAACAAGGCTGACAGTTGGAAGAGATTATATCAGTTACCTGTTAAGAAAGAAACATTGTACTGGTCTAAGCTCTTTTTTCTAATGCTGCAACTGGTTGTTGTGTTTGTAATATTTTTAGTTGTTTTTTACTTTTTTGGAATGGTGCTTGGTCTTACAAAAAGTGAACTGCCTTTTCTTGAACATAAACCTGATATTTTTAGTGCGATCAGTTCTTTTTCTGGTATTTTTATAAGTATGCTGGGGATATTTATTTTACAATTTGTTTTGAGCATTCATTTCAATAATTCAATTGTACCAATTTCAGTAGGTACATTCTGTATAGTCGTATCATTAATATTAGCATCAAAATGGAAGTATTCATATATTGATCCATACGCTTTAACATATTTGTACACAGATGTTTATAGACATAAAATTAATCTGCCGTTTTATCTAGGCCTTAGTGTGGTTCATATATCAAGCATTCTGTATTTTCTTATTGCGGGTTTTGCAGGTATGTTTTATTTTAAAAGCAAAAAAATTAAATAATTCAGACAATTTGCTTTTTTGTACTGCATTTAATGTATTTTTGGATTAGCCTTAATCAGATAATACGATGAAAACAAAATTCAGATCAGTTAGTGCAGTATTTGCAGTATTATTAATTTCAAATATATCTGTTGCTTTAGCACAAAATTATAACGCTTTACCCTGGAAAGAAGTTACCGCATACAACTCATATTTGATGAGGATAATGCATCAACAGTATCTTGACAGAAGATCAGATCTTGACAGAGCTGTTTTAGATAAATCGGCACTTTTTGAGTATATGAATAAAGTGAAGGCCGGTTATCTGGAGATACTGGGAGACTTTCCTGAGAAAGAAGATTTAAAAAGCAAAGTGGTTTCATCATACGAAGTCGAAGGAGTTAAAATTGAGAATATTGTTTTTCAAAGCACTCCAGGCAGATATGTTACCTGCAATCTGTATATGCCTAAAGGTGTCGGACCTTTTCCTGTTAGCCTGGAATTGTGTGGTCACGGTCTGAATGGTAAGGGAGCGTTTTCTTATTCTGCTTTTCAGATGGCTTATAATGGCATAGCTGTATTGGTGGTCGATCCAATTGGTCAGGGGGAAAGAATTCAATTGATAGATAATGATGGTAAAACCAAAACCAGAGGTGTTACTACTGAACATACATTATTAAATGCAGGTTGTAATCTTGTGGGTAGTAGTCTGGCTGCTTTTGAATTGTGGGATAATCACAGGGCAATAGATTATCTTGAGACCAGAAAAGATATTAATAAAGAGAGAATAGCAGTTTATGGTAGTTCGGGTGGTGGCACTCAGGCTGCTTATTTAATTGCTTACGATAACAGAATTAAGGCTAGTGCCATTTGCAGCTATTTTTCACAGAGAGAAAGATTGTTTGAATTGCCCGGACCTTCCGATGGCTGTCAGCATATACCTTATGAAGGAAGTAAAAAAATTGAGATTGCAGATTTTGTTATTATGATGGCACCAAAACCTGTATTGATTTTGAGTGGCAAGTATGATTTTGTTGATCTGTGGGGTGCTGAACAGGGTTTTAAAGAAATAAAAAAGGTTTATAAAGCTCTTAACTCAGAGAGTAATGCCGAAATGTTTGTAGTTGAAACAGGTCATGGACTTGGAAAGGAAAAACTAAGTAAAATGATAAGCTGGTTTAAGGCTAATCTGGCTAATGACATGTCTGAGTTGAAAACCGGTAGTTTTACTCCATCTGCTAATAACAGAAATCTTATTACTGTAAAAGGTCAGGTGAATTTAGATTTT
>CAZFUO010000270.1:0-3442 GCA_964522065.1 uncultured Bacteroidales bacterium
AAGGATGTCATCCCATAGAGGATCTCTTTTTTTACCGCTTCTTTCAAGCCAGTCCTGAGCAACTTTCAAACCGTAATACCATTGAACAAGTTCAAAGCTGGGGTTTTGAGTCAGGTTTTCGTCACTGCTTTCATTTACACTTTTTATGGGAGGACCAAGTACGTATCTGTTTGTGTTCTTGTCATAAAAGGCGTATGAGGCTAGAAATTTTGCGGTTTCGAAGACGATATTGCTGTATTTTGCAAGTGTGCTTTTATCGGGATTTGCTCTGTAAACCAGTTCGCAAAGGTAGATTGGGTTGGGTTGATTCCAGATAATGAAGGGGTTAATGCCTCCGGGGGTTGGCTGGCCGTTATATCCTGCCATTTTAGGCCACATTGCCCCGTCAAAACCTTTACTTTTTGCTTCATTTTGTGCGACAGGTAGTATTTTATTGTACCAACTCAGGCCGTTTTCAAGAAGTTCGGTGTGATTGAATTGATAAAATTGTGCAGCATGTATCCAATAAACTTCAGAATTATGCTTACCAAACCAACTAATATGGGCAAGCCCCGTCTCCTGAGGAGGGAAATGTCCTGAATAATTGACTTTTAGAAGATATTGAGAGAGAATTATTCTTCTTTCAAGCTCTGATGCGCGTGGATCTGTACTGCCGCTAAAATCTGCAACTCCACCTTTTTTCCAAAATGCTTCCCATGATTTGCTGCTTAAATCAGCAACTTCTGTATAGCTTATCGCGGTTTCGTCAGGTCTTTCTGCGGTAAATTCGAAGTTTATGCTCAGGCTGTCGCTTCCCTGGTTTTCAATATAGAAAGTATGAGATTTAGTATTATTTACTTTTGCATTGCCCTGCCAGGTTATTTTCACGAAATAAACTGTAGTATCAATACTTCTTTGTATTATAATCTGATTTTTTTTATTTGAAATTATTTTACTGGTATGATTATCTTTTTTTGACCAGTCAAATGGAGGCTTATTTTTATTTTTATTCAAATCATATGAATATGGAAATCTTATTGCAGGTTTTAATAAGCCATTTTTGAGTAAGGCTGATTTTATTTTAAACGAAACCGCACTTTTCTCAGGGTGTGATACGGTATTGACAACTACCTGTTGGTCTGATGTTTTAAAGTTACTTGTAATGATTCCGCTCCAAAGATTGAGGTGCTGGTTAATTTCTGAGATTGATTCTAACTGTAAAAGTGAACCTTTACTGTCATTAAGACTAATTTGCCCAAGAGCTACAGGATGCGGGTTCATTCTGTAGTACTGTCCTGCAGGACTTTTCTCGATACTTGCATATTTTATTTTGCGCCCGTGAAAGTCTGATTCTTTCATGGCATCTTCTATTTTATATCTGTTTACGTTAGGAAAAGAATGCCATGACCATGTACACATCGTTTCGAGTGGAATACCGTTTGTGTGATAGTAGTTCTCAAAGGTTTGAAAACCAGTTATGTCTGCAGTAAATGCAAAATCTCCATTTCCTACTGTCATGGGAGCAAGCGGGTCTGCCGTTATTAAATTTACATTGTGCCTGTTTACCAGTTTGTACCGGTCTATCTTTTCCTGACAATAAATCAGAATTGATGATGCTAAAATGCAGATAATTAATAGTAAACTCTTATTTATAAAGTTTCTCATGGCAAAAATCTTTTGTTACTTACAAAGCTAAACATTTTTCTCATTTTGATTTGATTTTATATTTTTACTAATTTTGACGTCAATGATGAAAATAGTGAATTAGTTTTTAAAAAACATCAAAATTTCCAAATTAATAGCTTATAAAATGAGACACTTAGTTTTTGTATTTTGTTTTTTAATGTTTGTAAGTTTGTATGGTGAAAAAAAAGTCACTTATGGAAAATCAACATTTACGGTATATAAAGCATTACCTGAATTGACACCAACCCCTGTATGTGGATTTGGACCTGATGTGCCAGGATATACTCTAAAGAGTAAAAATTATGGCCCGGGTACATATTACTGTTATGCTCCTGGTAATGTACCTGCAACAAAGTATAAATGTATATTAACCGAAATAAGAGACTGGGTTGCCTATCATCCGGATGTAGTTAAAGAGTATGCAAAGAAAAGGGGCTTACTGCAGGTGGAAGAAAAAAACATGAAAAAGATGTTTAAAAAAACCAGGCTACCTCAATCGGGTTTAATGTACAAGCTGACAGAAGATTCGTGGATTTATTTCTATGTCTCAGAGTTGAGAAACTGCGGAGCCGCAGACTGGTCTTCACATGAACCAATTGTGGAAAAAGTCTCCTTTATACAGAAGGTTAAGCCTCAGACAGATGTTGTATTAGATAAATTATATCGTTTCTGGAATGATGGTGTTCGTTTTGCAGATTATGCAGCAGTTACACAGTCAAATTTTAAAACTCAACCTTCAGCTCCAAACGATCAGAATCCTAACAATTTTACAATTAGTGACGTTTTGAATCCAAAAAAAGGGTTTTATAGTCTGTTTTTTAGTGGTGGTGCTCCTTCTTATTTATGGCATAGTTATGAAAAGGTTGTTTCTGAAAATCTAAAGAAACCCGATTTTGATGCTTCAGGAGAAATTGGTTATAATGATCTTTTCACTGCTCTTGAATATCAATTGGCTGTGGTTAAAGTAGGAGAGGACGTTTACTTCAGTTATGATGTACATTCTCGTTTCTTAACTGACCTTGAACCAGGCCGCACCTGGCAAAAAGAAATGAATATGCGTAAAGAAAGTGATGCTTTAGCAAAAGTTGAGATGGGCAAGGTTGAGAAAGCAAATGCTGGAGCATTTGAAAAATTGTACAAGGAGATTTTTAAATAGTAAGATTGTTTCTTATGAAAATATATGTTGATAATGATATTGAGCTAAACCTGCTGAATCAATCAGATAGTCTGGATATTTTCAAAACTATAGATAGCCAGAGAGAGTACCTGGGGAAATGGTTGCCTTTTGTTGAGTTTACAAAAGAAATATCAGATACTGTAAGTTTTGTTGACTCGGTTATAAATACTCCTGAGGAAAAGTTTGAACATGTTTTTTCTATAAGAAAATCTGGAGAATTTGTTGGTTTAATTGGTTTTAAAGATACTGACAGACTGAATAAAAAAACAGAAATCGGATATTGGTTATCTGAGAAATATCAAAAACAAGGTATTGTAACAAGATCAGTATCTGCTCTTTGCCGGTTTGCTTTTAACGAACTTGGAATGAACAGAGTTCAAATAAAATGTGCAGTAGGAAATATTGCAAGTATTAATGTTCCAAAAAGATTAGACTTTAAATTTGAAGGAGTTGAAAGGCAGGGAGAATTGCTTACTAATGGGTTTTATACAGATCTGGAAATTTATAGTATTTTGAAACAGGAGTTTTTTATACGAAATGATTAATTATCCCGAAAAACCGAAGGGCTAACTCCATATTTTTCCTTGAAACGCTGATAAA
>CAZFUO010000271.1:0-3428 GCA_964522065.1 uncultured Bacteroidales bacterium
TTCACGCAGCTTAACACTCCTTATCCTGCAACTATTTATTTGAAAGGATTTCTGAACACCAAAAACATCAGCAGCTATCAGATGGATTTGGGAATAGAGGTAATTTGCAAAATTTTCTCATCAAACGGACTTTGCGGGATCTTCGAGTATGCTTCTAGTTGCAACAAAATACTATCAACAAACGCCAAACGCATATTTGCTCTTAAAAACGACTATATCAAAACAATAGATGTGGTCATATCATTTCTTCAGGGTAAAAGTCCTACAATGGCAAACAGCATATGTCGTGGATCATTTCTTCCTCAGGCTTCACGTTTTGAAACATTGAACGACCTGGAGTGGAGTTTTGGCGAAATGGGTTTGCAGGATAAAGCCAAGCATCTGGCAACAATGTACCTTGAAGATTTATCTGATTTTATAGTCGAGTGCATTGACGAGGATTTTGGTTTCAGCCGATATGCTGAAAAGCTGGGCTTAAGTGCAAACAGCTTCGATAAACTGTATCAAAAACTGACGCAACCATGCACATACCTCGATTCAATAACATTGGAATTACTTGAGGCTGGATTGAAAATGGTTAAGCCTAAAATAGTAGGCATCTCAGTGCCCTTTCCCGGAAATCTTTACAGTGCTTTTCGCTGTGCACAATATATAAAAAAGAACCTCCCCGAAATTAAAATCGTAATGGGAGGAGGATTTCCAAATACAGAACTCCGTAATTTGTCCGACATCAGGGTTTTTGAATTCTTTGATTACATCACACTGGACGATGGGGAATTACCTCTGGAAATACTGGCTTCAAATATTCTGCACCCAGAAGACAACAATAAAAATCGCAATCTGTTAAAACGAACTTTTTTGTTACAGGACGGAATGGTTTTTTACAATAATTTATCACCCGCAACTGATTACAGGCAAAGCGAACTGGGCACACCTGACTATTCTGATTTGCAACTAGATAAATACATTTCAGTATTGGAAGTGACTAATCCAATGCACAGTCTTTGGAGTGACGGCCGTTGGAACAAGCTAACAATGGCACATGGCTGCTATTGGGGCAAATGCACGTTTTGTGATGGCTCTTTAGATTATATAAAACGATTTGAACCCATTTCGGCTTCGCAGTTGGTTGATCGTATGGAAAAAATTATAGCCCAAACCGGTGAGCGTGGTTTTCATTTTGTTGACGAAGCCGCACCTCCTGCGCTAATGGCCGATCTGGCAATGGAAATTTTGCGCCGCAAGCTGGTTGTTACCTGGTGGACCAACATTCGTTTCGAAAAGCGATTCACACGCGATTTGTGCCGACTTTTAAAAGCCTCAGGATGCATTGCGGTTTCAGGAGGTCTGGAAGTAGCTTCAGATCGCTTATTGAAACTAATTAATAAAGGAACCACTGTTCAACAAGTCGCAGTAGTAGCCAATAACTTCACGAGTGAAGGTATGCTGGTGCATGCTTATCTTATGTACGGATTTCCCACACAAACAGTTCAGGAAACGGTTGACAGCCTTGAAATGGTCAGGCAATTATTTGAAAACAATGTTATTCAATCAGGATTCTGGCATCACTTTGCTTTGACAGCTCACAGTCCTATTGGCCTCAACCCCTCAAAGTATAGCATTGTGCCCGAAAATCCGGAGTCACCATTTGCTAAAAACGATATCCCATTTACAGATCTCACCGGCATTGACCATAATAAATTCAGTTTTGGATTAAGAAAGTCACTGCTAAATTATATGAATGGTATTGGATTCGATCTGCCATTGCAGAAATGGTTTGATTTTAAGATTCCCGGAAGTATTGTCGCCAGAGATTTCATTAATAGCTGTTTGAATGTTCCAGTTATACCCAGACTTGAACCGACATCTCAACTTATTTGGATGGGTGGAGTTCCAGTTTCAAATACAGTTACAGTAACCAAAAAGGGCAAATCACGCGAAATGCTCCAGCTGACTTTACACAACAACCTGAATACCTTCAACATTAGATTCGAAACCACAAAAGGTACCTGGATTTTGGAAATCCTGCAGAAAATGAGTGAATATAAACCATTTCGTTTTTCACAATTTAAAGAAGCTTACGAACAAAATTTCGATGAATTCGAATTGTTTTGGCATTCAAAACCCATGTCCGAATTAAAGGAATATGGATTAATTGCACTATAATACATTATCTCCAATGCAAAAAGAAGTTTTTATACGTCTAAACAAATACATAAGCGAAAGCGGACTCTGCTCTCGCAGAGAAGCCGACAAATATATTGCCGATGGTCATGTTTTTATTAATGGTCGTCGTGCCAATATTGGCGACCTGGTAAAAGCAGGCGATCGTGTACGCGTGAGTGGCCAGGATATAGAACCCAGAGAGCAAGAACACAATATTTTTATTGCACTTAACAAACCAGTAGGTGTTACTTCAACCACTGAAGAAAGTGTGCAAAACAATATAGTAGATTATGTAAATTATGGCAAGCGAATTTTCCCAATCGGTCGCCTTGACAAAGATTCACAGGGACTAATATTCCTTACAAACAATGGGGATCTTGTAAATAAGATACTACGTGCCGGTAACAACCACGAAAAGGAATACATAGTAACAGTAAACAAACCACTTACAGAAGAAGCATTAAAAGGCATGAGCGGTGGAGTACCAATGTTAGGTGTAAATACCCGTAAGTGCAAAATAGTTCAGGAGGCACCAAACCGCTTCAGGGTTATATTAATACAAGGTCTGAACCGCCAGATAAGACGTATGTGTGAACACTTTGGCTATGAGGTGACTAAATTGGAGCGGGTTAGAATAATGAATATTGATCTTAAAGGTTTGCCTCTGGGTGATTGGAGAGAATTGACCGATAAAGAGATGGAAACAATTTATGCAATGATAGAAAATTCGACTTCAGAGCATATTAAAAATCCCAAAAAACCAGCTATTAAGAAACCTTCAAATGCAAACAAAAATTTGAGAAGTTCTCAAAACACATCTCAGAAACCTAAAAAAACCAGCAATTCTCAAAAATATCAACATAGCACAATGTCCGGCAAAAAAACATCCAGAAATGCTGCACCAAGAAAAAAAGGGCGGTAAATGAACTTTTTCTAATCTTCCTGTCCTAGATTTGCTTTTTGAATATTACAAAATTTTCTTGATAAACAACTGTGTCTATCAAATATTCATTGTTTATTATTTTATTCAGATAATTCATATTAAAAGCGTTATTAAAACTACCTTTTGCCTGATAATATAAAAATTCACCATTACTACTATATGATTTATGATAATAACTTACGAATGGCATATGCAACTCATTATCAGACTCAAGAATGTAAAAACAAGGAATATAAAAATATCTATATCCTTTGTACAGGAAGATTAATTTACATTCTGTTATATAATAATCCGGGCATCCATTTTAGAATTCTCGCTA
>CAZFUO010000272.1:0-1756 GCA_964522065.1 uncultured Bacteroidales bacterium
AGATGCTTTTCAGTTTATAAAAGATGTAGCTTTAGATTGGGATGAAAGCAAGTATCTTGAGGCTGAACCCGGAAAATACTTAACTGTTGCCCGCAGAGCAAAAGGAAGTAATAATTGGTTTGTTGGAAATACTGCAGGGTATGAAGGCTATATTTCAAAAATCAAATTTGATTTTCTGGACCCTGAAAAACAATATATTGCTACAATATATTCAGATGGGAAAAATGCGAATTATATTGATAACAGGCAATCATATGAAATACGTAAGGTCATAGTCAACAGTAAATCTAAATTAGTTCAGAAGTCTGCACCAGGTGGAGGGTATGCAATCAGCATTTTTGAAGTAAATGATAAAAGTCAGATTAAAGGCCTCAAAAAGTTATAATTAGTTTTTAACTATTAGTTTTTAGTTGAAGACCATGTTCCATCCCACTAAAAACTAATAGTTTAAAACTAAAAACTAATACCTCACAGCGGTTTTACAGGAATACAGATATCAACAACAAATCTGTGTTCAGGATGTTCGTTGTAGTCATTGTGATAAAGTTCGTAAGAACAAGCATCACCAGGCTGATAACCACTTTCAGTCAACCATGAACACATGGTATTCCAGGCTTCTTCAAATTCGGTTTCCTTAATTTCAAATCGACCAACAGCGTACTTGCCCGATTTAAGTGTGGCTTTCCCGATTTCACCCTCTACTTTAACATCTTGTTCTACAATAAGACTTGCATCCTGACGTACTTTGTCAACACTTGTAATTGAGGGATCATCATGATAAACAGTTACAGTTTTACTTGTGTTGTTTACAAGCCCTCTTGGTCCGGCCCATTTAAACAATTTTTCGTAAGCCTGTCCGATTTTGTCAAAAGCACCCATGTGGCGACAGTAAATCAGGTTTAATTCAGGCATTTGCTTTACTTCAATTTTAGTGTCCATAATTAATATTTGTTTTAGTTCGACACTGCAAAATTGAGGATTTACATCTTGTTTGTTTTTTCCAATCTTGCTGATTACTTTGCAATTCTTGCTATATCTTATTCCGTTTTTAATGTAAACAGCCTTACCCTGAGTACGGAATTCCTTTGCACTTACACCAAAATATTGTTTAAAAGCTCTGCTGAATGAGGATATATTTACGAAACCGCAACTTGAAGCAACATCACCTATAGTTACTTTGGGATTATCCTGAAGTATTTGAGCCGATTTCTCCAGTCTTAATCTTGAAACAAAATTGTTAGGAGTTTCATTAAGTATATAAGTAAATATGCGATGAAAATGATAGGGTGAAAAAGAAGCAATCTCAGCCATTGTTGATAAATCTATTTGTTTGTCAAGATTATCACTAACATAATCCATTACCCTGTTTATTCTGGCTGTATATTCCTGCCTGCTTACTTCTTGTACATCCATGGTGATTTAATTTGAAGCAAATATACAGACTTTCAAAAAAAAAGGTATGTCACTTTTGACATACCCTCTTAAAAATTAAACAAATTTATCAGGATTTTACTTTGATGGTGCATCCTATAGCAACTGTTTTAGAAACTGCCGGATCTTTACCTTCAAGTAATGAGTTTAATGCCGCTTCAACATATTTTTCGTTAGCTTCAGCTGCGTTTTTGTGATTGTTATCAATGGCACCAATGTATTTTACTATATATTTGCTGCCTGTTTTCTTAAGAATATATACGTGAGGAGTTTTTTCAGCTCCGTATTTTGGATAAATCTTTTGTCCCTCATCAAACAAATACGG
>CAZFUO010000272.1:1856-3415 GCA_964522065.1 uncultured Bacteroidales bacterium
TTTTCCAGCTCTTCTTTTGATAGAGGTGTTGATATAAATTTCAATGTCTTTCCATTTTTAATAAATAATGTAGCAGGTATAGTTCCTGACCATTCTGGGTTTATTGCAGGTATCCATTCATTCATTCTTGTCACATCATCAAGCAGATATTGTTCTACATTCAGACTTAGTTGTTTTATCATAGGCTTTACTGCGGTTTCGATATTTTCAGCATCATCAAGAGATACCAAAATCATTTTATATTTTGAATTTTCTTTAAATGTTTCATTTACAGCCATAAATTCAGGCAACTCTTTTACACATGGTGCACACCATGTTGCCCAGAAATTGACTACATACAAAACATCATCATTTTTGGTGTATGCTTGTTCCAGATTTTCAAATTTAACAACTTCAATTTCTTTAATGCTGTTTTTTGACTGGCAGCCCATTAAAAATATAGCAGAGATGGATATTAAAATTAGTCTGTTAATGCTGTTCATAATTCTTTTTTTTATAACAACACAATATTCCAACTAATTGTTTGGAAAAAACAATTAAAAAATGTGAATATGGTTTAATTTCAAAACCACATCAATACCGCTTCTAATTGGAGAGCTTGTAAGTTCCATAAAAAGAAAATTAAACAACTCATATTCCAGTTTCATTTCATATTCTGAAATTTTGTCCTGTTCAGTGTAGTTGCCGAAATTTCTTTCATAACTTACAAAAAGATTATTTGTAATGTATTTTCCTACTACAAACGATCCATTTCCGGTACTTTGGTTAGTTTTGTATGATATATAATCAAGATCAAAGGTGCTTCCCAGCAATTTTGTCAATTGAGATGTTAAAAGAGAAATAGCAGCAGATTTAGCCATTCCTGAGACGTCCAGTTCCTTATTTAGTTTATTTTGATCTGCGCTACCTAACGCATCCATGCTACTGCCAAATAAAATGTAGGAAAGTGCATCACCTTCGCTTACCTGAGAATCATCTAACATAAATGCGATTTTTGGAGAAGCGGCTTCGCCTTCTACATTAATAATGAGTTTTCTTTGAATGCGCTCTTTGTCTCTGAAAGTATAAGAGGCTATAATATCAAGTTCGGGCATTAAATCCTGGCCACCACGAAAACTCACATTACCTGACTGAATAACAAAAACTTTGCCCAAAAGGCTATATTGACCGCGTATGATATTTACCTGGCCGAATATTTCCGGGAAAGATGCTTGCTTAATAATATCCAGGTTTCCGGATAGCTCCATTCGCATATCCTCATTTTTTATCCATGTATTTTTTGGAATTATAACTTTAAGTTTGCCTTTTAATTTATCAAAGATCTTTAGCGTATCTTTTTTAAAATTCTCTGTGGTAACTATTTCCACTTTTCCTGAATTTCTCTCTAATGCTTCTACTAAAAGTGGTTTTGGATAATTATCAGGTTGGGCTTTTCCCATAAGCTGAAGTACAGCCGGAAGGTAAATTTCAGTGCGTGGAATTGTTATTTCTCCTGAAAAATAGCCGCTGTCAGACTTAAGACTCAGGTTTGTGTAACCTTCAACTTGCATATTGTAATT
>CAZFUO010000273.1:0-1400 GCA_964522065.1 uncultured Bacteroidales bacterium
GGTTGTCTTAAAATATATGGCACCTTCTTTTAGCAGGAAAATGACTCTTATTACATCTGGTGCTGTTGAAAAGCAGAAAAGTGTAAAAGAAACCAAATCTGTTAAACATAAAGCCGGATTTTCAGAATGGATAGGCAGGAAAGTAACAGGAAGTGGTGCAGAATTTGCCGGATTTCAGCTTGCATCCAAAATGGTATTAAGAAGCAAGGATTTTAAACTAAGAGTATATCCATCAATAGGATATATTTTGGTTTTTGTGATTATTTTTTTATTTAACAGGTCAGGAAGCTTATTTGTTAACGATGGCAATAATGTGCTTCCGGGATTCTTGTTTATTATTTACATGAGTAGTTTTGTAATGACTACCGCTATACTGCAAATGCCTTATTCTGATAAATATAAAGCATCATGGCTTTTTTATATAAGTCCTGTAGAGAAACCCGGTTTGCTTATAAGTGGCGCAGTTAAATGTATTGTAATTTATTTTTTTATCCCTTTATTTTTTGTACTGTCAGTACTTTCTGTTGTTTTAATGGGGGTGTCGATATTGCCAAATCTTTTACTGGGCTTTGTTAATATAATTACAATTTCGACTTTGCTCGCATATATAAATGTAAAGAGTTTGCCATTCAGTAAATTGCAGGTAGCAACATCAGGTGGTAGCGGATTTATAAAGTCTTTGATCCTTTTGGTTTTTCCTGCTGTATTCGGAATATCTCATTTTTTAATTTCCGGATTCTTCTGGGTTGTTATAGTCTTTATTTTTATTTCCATGTTTGTGCCATGGCTTATTTTTGACGGTATTAAAAATCAGAGTTGGGAAAGGGTAAAAAGTGAATAATTATATGTTGAACAACATGTTTGCTTTTAAGGTATTTTAAGATTTATTTCTTAATTTTAAGTGTTCCTTAAAAGCAAGAAATTGCTTGACATGAGAGAGTTTAACGAGATTATTAACCTTTAAAAATTATCGTCATGAAACGCTCATTAATTTTAATCCTCGTACTTTGTTTTTCTTTGTCAGGTTTTACTCAGGCCCAAAAGAAAAAAGAAACAAGACCACTTGGTCTTTGGAAGATGGTAGATGCCTATTCGGGTGGAGAACAGGTGTCTGAAGAATTCAGAAACAGAACAATGTATTTCACCCCTGAAAATAAGTTTATAAGTATGATGAAGCTTGGTGATCAGGAACTTATTTTCAATCAGGGAAAGTATCAGATGTTTAATGATACAACATTAGTTACTTTTCATATGGATGCACAGGGAAACCTCTATGATATAGCTAATACTTATTATATAAAGGTAGAAGGTAATAAAATGTATTTTTGGGGTTACTACCTTTCAGGCACAAAGCCGGCAGGTTATTTAACAAAATTTCTTGAAGAATGGTGGGAAAAAGT
>CAZFUO010000273.1:1500-3410 GCA_964522065.1 uncultured Bacteroidales bacterium
TGGCAAATAATCCTGTTGTGAAAAGAGATGAAATGGAATTTGTTGACCAAAATAAATCAGGTACAACGTTTTATCTCCTTTCACAACATGATGTAAATAAGCAAATGGATACATATTTGATTAGATTCTCAAAGTCATCTTCATTAGAAGGGCGATTTTCAGGAGGTGTAGGTCAAATATTTTGCCATGTATTGTCAGGGCAGGTAAGGTTTGAGCTTGAAGATAAAACGTACTTGATGATGCCTGGTGACAGTATCTATTTTAATGCCAGGTCAAGATTTGATATAGTTAATTATGCCGACTCGCTTAGTGAGGCACTTTGGGTGCAATCTCCACCTAATTTCTAATATTTTTATAAAAAAATTAAGTAATACTTCAAAAGTTAAGTAAAAAGATATTATCTTTGTACCGTAATCATTAATACTTTTTCCTATGAAGGAATTTTTTAAGTTAATAGAGAAAAAAAAGATTCATCTTCCAGATGATGTATGGATTGTTCTTAATAGTTGTAAGTCTTTCACAACTTACAATTCAGTTGAGGAATTAGCTGTTGCAGCAGTTGGTGGAGATAATAACACCTTTGAGGTGAATTATGAAATACCTGGTAAAGGTATTGTTACCGAGGCTGTTGTGCACAGAGTTACAAATGGAATATCTGCTAACTATACAGAGCCTTACATGAGAAGGAGAGATCCTGATACAATGGCAATAGGTGACAATCTTCCTACAGATAAGGAGAGATTTAAGGATAGATTTGGTTATGAGTTTGAAAGTTTAAGAAAAGAAACAATAAACTGGCTGAAAGGTCAGGATCTTGCAATCTTCTTTTATTTTGCCGGCAGAGATAAAATAGGATGTGGTGGTATTGCAATAGCTCCGGCAAATGCCGGTTTCTTCGCTATGGGCTTATCAATGTTACAAAGTATAATACCCTTAAAAGATTTACAACAGGATTTTAATGTTGAATCAGCAATTTATGTTGCACCCACTTTCAGACATACTCATTTTAATGGAAAACAGATAGTTGTACATAAGAGATCTGAAAATCTTCATGAAATATTTTCTTACAATCTTTATCCCGGACCTAGTGCCAAGAAAGGTTTGTATGGTGTGCTTCTGAATAAAGGAGAACGTGAAAATTGGGTTACTACTCACTGTTCGACTGTTCAGGTGGTTAGTCCTTATGATAACATTACAACATTTATGCACGAAGGTGCAAGTGGTGGTGGTAAGAGTGAAATGCTTCAGAATATTGTAAGAGAACCTAATGGACAAGTTCTGATAGGTGAAAATGTAGTAACAAAAGAACGAAGATTAATCAATTTTCCGCTTTTCTGTTCTTTTAATCCTGTAACCGACGACATGGCTCTTTGCCATCCATCCTTACAAAAGAATGACGGTAAAATATCAGTACTGGATGCCGAAAATGCATGGTTCATAAGAGTTGACGGTATTACTGATTATGGTGATGATCCATTTCTTGAAAAACTTACAATAAAAACAAAAAAGCCTTTACTATTCCTGAATATAAAATCAAATCCCGACGGAACCGCTCTTATTTGGGATCATACCGAGGATGCACCCGGTAAAAGATGTCCAAACCCAAGAGTGATTGTACCAAGAGATATCGTACCAAATGTTGTCAACAAACCGGCAACTGTAGATATAAGAAGCTTTGGTGTAAGAACTCCTGTTTGCACTGCCAATGATCCGAGTTATGGAATTGTCGGTTTGTTCCATATATTACCTCCGGCACTTGCATGGTTATGGCGTCTGGTTGCTCCAAGAGGTTTTAACAACCCAAGCATCAGCGGCAATTCTCCCCTTGCAAGCGAAGGCGTTGGTTCCTACTGGCCATTTGCTACAGGTCAGAAGATTAAGCAGGCCAACCTTTTATTAGATCAGATATT
>CAZFUO010000274.1:0-3397 GCA_964522065.1 uncultured Bacteroidales bacterium
TTCTGAGTACATTGAAATGCGTGATGGTACAAAACTTGCGATTGATATTTGCCGTCCTGTTGATAAAGTTACAGGAAAAGTTATCACAGATCCACTCCCTGTATTATGGATGCATACTCCTTACAATCGCAGGTATAATGATAATTCAAAAGACCGTATGACTGTTGAGTGCTATGCCGGAACCGCTGCAAGGCTTGTTAAATACGGTTATGTTGTTGCTACTGTAGATTTCAGAGGCCTTTTTGGCTCTTTTGGGCATAATGAAGGCTATAACAGAGGAGAATGGATAAGCTCAGCCAAGAATGATGCATATGATGTTACTGAGTGGCTGGCGCAACAACCTTGGAGTAATGGTAATATTGGTATGTGGGGATGTTCAGCAACAGGTGGTAGTCAAATTCAGGCTGCTACAAATGCTTCACCACATTTAAAAGCTATTTTTCCAATGAGCTTCGAATTTGATGTTTATGATTTCAGAGTTCCGGGTGGAATTACCGGTGCAAGAGGAGGAGTCAGACCTCAAAGAGCAGGGGATCCTACTCCACAAGAGTCAAGAGATGCGATGGCTGCAACAGTAGATGCAGATACCGATGGCTCACTTTTAAAGAAAGCTATATCTGAACATAAGGGTACAATAGAGAGTGAAGGTTATTTACCCTTCAGAGATAGCTACTCTACAGAATTGAAAGATGAAGCATCAAGACAGTGGTGGATTAAAAGTAGCCCGACAACGTATATGGACCAAATAAATAATGCCGGTGTGGCTATGTATATGGCTGTAAACTGGGATGAAGGTTCTACTAAACCTGGACCGTTTTTTGCCTTTAACAATTTTGATGTACCTAAAAAGCTTATTATTGGCCCCGGTGTTCATTGTGACTGGTTTACGTCTGAAAAGCTAACAGGTTTTGATATAACTGTAGAAGAACTCCGGTTTTTTGATTATTGGTTAAAGGGAATCGATAATGGTATAATGGATGAAGATCCTGTTTATTATTACACTTATAACGCACCGAAAGGAAAAGAATGGAATACTTCAAAATGCTGGCCTCTGCCTCAGGAAAAAAGAGTAAACTATTATCTTAAAGAAGGTATAATTAGTGTTTCAGAACCGGTTTCTGATAATTCTGTGTCAAAAAAGACTTTAGAATATTCTGCAGATAAAAATGATGTTATTGTTTTTGAGACACCTGTACTTGAAAATGATTTGCAAATTACCGGACATCCGGTAATCAAATTATGGGTTTCTTCAACAGCTAATGACGGAGATTTTATTGCAACAATAAAAGATGTGACTCCAGATGGTAAAACTTCTTCATATAATGTTTACGGGCAATTAAGAGCATCGATGAGAAAGCAAAAATTACCACCTTACAATTATTTAGGACTACCATGGCATAGTTGCCTTAAGGAGGATGTTATGCCACTGGTTCCGGGTGAACCTACTGAATTAGAGTTTTCTATATTACCTATATCAATGATATTTAAAGCCGGACATAAGTTAAGACTTGAGATAAGCTTTTCAGGGAGAGGAACTCCAAAACTCAGTCCGGCACCAACAGTAACAATTTATCACAATAAGAATTACAAGTCTTATCTTACATTGCCTGTTATTTAGACTTTATCAATTCAACATCATCAATCAGACAAAAAGCATCGGGTTTTGCATCAGCATAAAATCCGATAGCTATTTTGTTGTTTTTTACTTTTATACCCTTTAATGTTACTATTGTCCATGAATCGTTTTTGCCTTTAATATTTGTTACAAATTTCTGATTACCTGTTTCAGCATATACATAGAGTTCATTAAAACCATCACTATTCCTGACTTTTACTGACAGATTATATGTCCCATCTTCAAATTTAACGTAAGGCGATGATGTGATTATTTGCTTAACATCACGTTTGAATTTTACTTTATCAGTTATTCTCAAACTTCTTTCACCAATTACAAAACCGCGGTCTTCTTTAGAGTTTTTGTAATTTAGTTTTGGAGATGTTAAAGAATCTAGTGATATTTTATTGCCTTCAATTACAGTGGTTTCCCAACCCATTAAAAATGTTTGAACAGGTTTCACCGGGCTTGGCATATCTTTTCTGTCTGCTTCAAAACTTGGATTTTTCACATAATTATTATCGGAGGCTACAGACCAGTTTCCGGTTTTAGCATCAAGATTCCATGAATTTAGTGAGTTGAAATAAGGAGTTGCACCTTCAAATGAAAGTGGACACCATTGATTATAACCTAGTCCGTTACCGGCAAAATCTGCCCAGCGATCACCGCAGTAAATGACGGTTTCCTTTTTTCCTGTTCTTATTGTGTAGAAAAATCCTGTTTGAGTTATATGAGCATAATCTTCTTCACAACCTTTCATTACAAGCATATCGTTAGTTGGCAGGTATGGCCCCCATATATCATCGGCAACAAGATAATATGCTAAAGATGAGTCCCAGCCGTATAAATTTGAAGCTGCCAGGTAATACTTCCCTTTATATTTAAACATGCAATTACCTTCTCTACCGGCTCCCTTATATACTTCTTTGTAGTTAATAAGGGTAATTGAGTCATTTATCAAACCTATTTCAGAAATAAAAATCCTGTTTCTACCTCTACCGTTACTGTAAACCAGGTATGATTTTCCGGTATCGTAGTCTGTAAAAACTGTTTGATCTCCTGTGTTTGATGTACCTATCCATTCAGTCATATTTTTGGAATGGTGTTTTTTAAACTGACCTGTTGGAGAATCACATTTTGCAAATAGTACCTGACTTCCGTATTGAATTGCCAAAACATACTGATTTGCTTCTTTTACGTATGCAACTCCCATTCTTCCCAACCAAGACCATCTTCTGGTGTTTCCACTGCCAAAAACTTCATCTGCTGTAAGTACATCAGCCTCAAATTTCCAGTTAACCAGATCGTCTGAACTATAACAGGTTACAGATCTGAAAGTGTTTCCCGCCTGAGTCTCAGAGTAGTCTTTAGCATATTTTTCTGCTTGCTCGTAATTGACGCCATACCAATAATACTTTTCTTTTCCGGTTTTATCCTTAAAAGTAAATATGCCACCTCCCTGACTGTAAATGTATTCACCATCAACAGTTTTCCAGAATGAGTCGTTTTTTATATTTTGTTTTTGCGAATAGATTTGTCCGCAAACTAAAAATCCAATTAATAAGCTGAATAAAAATTTCAATTGATATTGTTTCATAAATCAATCATTGAGTTTATTTGTGTTTTTGATTCTTTTAGCCCTTCAGACTTTGCAGAAATTTTAATTATTCCCGGTTTCTCCTCAATTGACTTTACAATAAGCATGGCCTTTCCATTAAATAGTTTGCGATAACTTGCTCATAGAAATAAAGATATCCCTTTAGTTGTTTTGATTGAGCCTTT
>CAZFUO010000275.1:0-3369 GCA_964522065.1 uncultured Bacteroidales bacterium
ATAGCGCCTAATGTCTTTTCTAAAGTCCGAAAGAGTTGTCGTAAGCATAGTCAAAGGTATTATATCATGTACATATTTATGTACAAATATATGTATTTATTTCTGCAATTGCAAATTGTATCATTGGTGCCATTCTTAGAATAGACTGTTAATCATATTGTTAATCAAACATCTGATATATGATTATCTGCAGAAAGTGAAGTCAGAATAACTAAAAGAAGCACATGGGTTATTGTCATTCTGGTTTTATCAATCTTTTATAAACAAAGCGCCAAATGAATGCTCCTTCTTTTTTATACCATTTATAGTCAAAGAATAAGTAAAAGCTGGTTTATTTTTGAAATAGTTGCTCATGAACTTAAATTCATAAACAGCTGTTTCAAATCCCTTTAAAAATGACACTCGATACAAACTATCATTTGAGTACTCCGCTATTCTATATCCAACATAATCTTGGTCAAGACATTTTCTTTCACTTTTATTTAAATGCAACCCATGCTCAATATAAATACTATCATTAGCAAATGTCCAAAAGACAAATTTGCGAGTATCCGATTCAAATGAATTATGTGAACTATGCCAAGTTCCATTAATCCAACTTGGGTATTTCATGTTCTGTCCAATGACGATCGAGAATGAGATCGAACATGTCATAAAAAATAGCAATAGCATTGTCTTTTTCATAAAGCAGTCCTTAAGTATTATCTACATCGAGTTTAAAAATCTAGAATTCTTCTTATTAAAAAATTGTAAGATAATAAGATGTGCGATTTTTTAATGCCGCCTAACGGGTAGCTAGGCCAACGGCCGGAATCGAAGGAGCTTATGCGACTGAGTGAAGGCTGTGGCTTAGCTGGTGTTAGCGGAAGTGTTTTTTAATCTACCTTTATTATTACTTTCCCCCTTGCATGACCATCACTTAAATATTGTATAGCATCAGCAACTTTATCAAGTGAATAATGACGATCAATTACAGGAGTAATCTTGTTCTCCGATGCAAGCTTAGTTACATACTCTAAATCCTTTTGATTCGGTTTTGCAACTAGAGCATTCATCTTTTTTGAACCAATCGACATCAACCAACCCAACAATAAAGACTTGAAAATCTGAGATATTGAGCCACCAACCATGACATATCTACCGTTAGGTTTCAAAACGCGGTAATAGTCTATCAAACTGCGGTTTCCATTGATAGCCAATATAAGATCATAACGTCTGTCATCTTTTAGGAAATCTTCTTTGGAGTAGTCAAGAATGTAATCAGCACCAAGAGATCTAGATTGTTCTACATTCTTCGAACCGCACACTACTGTCACCACAGCACCAAAGTACTTTGCAAGCTGAATCGCAAAGGTTCCTACACCACCACCGCCACCATAAATTAAAACAGTTTCACCTTTTTGAATTTTCCCTTTGTCACGTAATGCCTGAAGTGCCGTTACTGCAGCCATTGGTAATCCGGCGGCAACATCAAAGGGTAGGTTGGCTGGTTTATGTACAATTGCTTTTTCAGGAACCACAACATACTCAGCAAAACCTCCGAATCCATATGAAGCAAGATCTCCAAGGATCTCATCACCAATTTTGAACTGGTGAATATTTTTGCCAACAAACTCCACCCGTCCAGAAACATCGGCGCCAAAAATCTTCGATTTTGGAATCATGCCCATCTTCATCGAACGGTAATCCGCAGCATTTACCGATACTGCAAGTACCTTTATCAAGACTTGATTATCGGTTGGGACTGGTTTATCTACTTCACAGTATGAAAGTTTGTCTGGTTTAATTGTCTTATCATAGACTACTGCTTTAATCTTTTCCATATTATTTCCAGGGTTTTTCTTATCAGCCTTAAAACAGAGCCTTAAATTTTGCAATAAAAATTGGGGAATGCGACTCTAACATTTCCGCTAACAGGAGTGCAGACCGCAAACGCCGTTAGGCAGCTGTTGTTTTGCATGGTGTTATGCCTCGTTTTTATTTAATCAATAATTCTATCAAAATCTTTATATATAAATTTGATATCCGTCGTATCTTGTTTAATGTCGAACTTAAGGTTTTTAAATTCTGCTCCTCTAAAGGTTACCCCTTTCTTTTTTCGCAATACTTCAAGTTTACTCCATTGTTCGACATTCAGAGCGATGACAGCACATAATCCATCTCCTTGAATATCAAACAATAGAGTTTCTTCTCCATTAGATTCGATATATTCTTTAAACCAATATGTTAGTTTTGATTTATCGACAGTTTTGAGCTGTTTTATCAGTTCTGCTTTATATTCTTTTGAAATAGGGGCAAATTTGTCAAATATTGGATTTGTGTTTTTGCAAATATGTCGATCGCAGGCAGAAAACAATATTACTAATGTAACAATAGAAAACAAATAATTGATTTTAGATCTCATAAATAGGTGGTTTAAATTGGTAAAAACACATTATTTATATTTGTATGGAATTCGTTTCAATTCGGTACTCTTGAGCAATACAACATTGATAAACAAAGATCTAACACTACTGGAAATGTTATCTTAGTTTCACATGTATTGTTTATTGATGAAAATGAATAATGCGATCTTAAAATGAGGTATAACGGGCAGCTAGGCCGCGGGAAACCAATGTATTTCATTGTTTTACTGTGGCTTAGATGGTGTTATGGGCAGTTGTTTTTTGTCTTTACTGTATTTTTATACTTTTCAAATAACAGTGCAACATTTTCGGAAAATGTTGTACTGTTATTTTCCGATAACAACTTTATCTATTTAATTTGCATCCTATCTGAAATTTCATCAATAGGCAATTACGATGGCCCTATCTTACGAAATACTTAAACATTGAGTTTCATCTTAAAGTATTTTTTTGGCATAAAAATTGCGGCTACAATAATAGAAATAAATAATAAATGCCCTACAACAAACATTTTCCAATAATCAGCAGTTTGAGTAGAAAACTCACTTAACTCATTCCATAATGCAAAAATCATATATAAACCTATTGCTCCGATAATGGATGCCAGAATCAAAGCAAATGCTTTGTTTTTCCAT
This sequence comes from uncultured Bacteroidales bacterium, assembly GCA_964522065.1. GTDB lineage: Bacteria > Bacteroidota > Bacteroidia > Bacteroidales > UBA1402 > UBA8389. Next base: position 3,041 of record CAZFUO010000275.1, read on the forward strand.
AGCATCAAGATTGTAATTAATACAACTATCAACAATGGATAAAATGTCTTATCCATAATAATAGAGAACAATGCCCCACCGACGAATACCATTTCTGGTAAATATGATACTATTCTTTTCATCATGATTTGATTTTAAAATTATTGAATCAGCAATTATGATATCTTCCTAATAATCTGTAGTCATTAACTCATTTCGTTTTCTTATCTATTTTTAAAAAATAGCAGAAAATTAATGATACGCGTTTTACATTGCCCATAACGGGTAGCTAGGTTTTTTTATTCATATACAGTTATGCATCAGCCAATTATCAGCACAGGCCCCTCACG
>CAZFUO010000276.1:0-3365 GCA_964522065.1 uncultured Bacteroidales bacterium
ATAACCCCCGGCATTTATTACAATACCGTCAATATCAAAACCTATTTCCTGGATTTTGTCAATCAGAGATCCTTCATGGTTTGACTGGAAATATTCAAAACTAACCTGTGGATAGTCTGCTTTTAATATTTCAAAATAACTTTCAAAAGATTGTGTTCCATAGATATCCGGTTCGCGTCTTCCCAACAGGTTTAAGTTAGGGCCATTGATAATGGCTATTCTGATCTCTTTTTCCATTTTTTTTAATACTTTTGTTTAGGGTTAAACATTTGAGAACCAATATGCCTGAAAAGCGTACTTCCGGCAATGCAAATTTAGCAATATTTTTTCAAATCAACTAAACCATAGCATAGTGACAGTAAACTGGATAAAAAAATATACTGCTTTTCTTAAACTTGAAAAATCATTATCTGAAAATTCAGTATCATCTTACCTGGCTGATATCGAAAAGCTTGTTCATTTTATAGGTACAGAAAGTTTGCTGACTGAAGTTAAATCATCTCAGCTTGAAGATTTTTTTTCAAATCTGCATGATGCAGGTATTCATCCACGATCTCAAGCCAGAATTCTGTCAGGGATAAGGTCTTTTTACAATTTTTTGATTGTTTCCGGGATTATTCAGGAGGATCCTACTGAAAAAATCGACAATCCAAAGCTCGGACTTCATTTGCCTGAAGTTTTAAGTATTCAGGAAGTTGATGCAATTATCTCAGGAGTTGATTTGTCGGTTGCTGAGGGGCACAGAAACAGGGCTATGCTTGAGACTTTATATAGTTGTGGGTTAAGGGTTTCGGAGTTGGTAGATCTTAAAATCTCACATTGTTACTTTAAAGATGAGTATATTCTTGTTGAGGGTAAGGGGAGTAAGCAACGTTTGGTTCCGATATCAGAAAAAGCTATAAAAGAAATTGAATTCTGGATGCTGGACAGATCTATGCTCGATGTGAAAAAGGGAAATGAAGACTATGTTTTTCTAAACAGATATGGCAGGAAGCTTACGCGTTCTATGGTTTTCAGGATAGTAAAATTGCAGGCAGGTATTGCCGGTATAAATAAAAATATAAGCCCTCATACATTCAGACATTCATTTGCAACGCATTTACTTGAGGGAGGCGCAAATCTCAGAGTAATACAGCAAATGCTTGGGCATGAAAGTATTCAGACGACAGAAATTTATACTCATATGGATAAGACATATCTTCGTGAACAGATACTGAGCTTTCATCCAAGAAATAATAATTAATTCACTAATATAAACCATTATTTCCTGGATTTTAATATAAGTAAAAATTTATTCTACAACCAGACCGTCGGCCTGTATTGGTTTCACAACCAGGCTGTCGGTTGCAAGACTGTCTCTTAAAGTTGAGTCAGGAGCTGCTTTTTGCCATGGTGTCTGACAAGTATAAGGTATTTTGATTTCATGTTTAGGCTTGGGGAATTTGCCTTTGTAAGCACTCAGATTTTTATCTGCAAGTACTTTTTCCATAAAATAGCCAAATACTGGTAAGGCTGTTTTGCTGCCTTCACCAAGGTTGCCTGTACGGAAATGTATACTTCTGTACTCGCCTCCAACCCAGGCTCCACCAACCAGATTTGGTGTGACACCAACAAACCATGCATCAGAATGGTTTGAAGAAGTTCCGGTTTTGCCTCCAAATTCAGTATCGTGCTTGAAAAGATCGTACGACCAGAGGTTTTGAGTTGTGGCTCCAGGCTCGGTCATGCCTGCTTTTAACATTTCTGTCATTAAAAATGCGGTTTCGTAAGGAATGGCCTGGTCATGTTTTGGAGTGTGTTTGTAAATAGTCTTTCCTTCGCTATCAACTATTTTTGTTACCAGCACAGGATCTTGTACCTTACCTTCGTTAATTACTGTACAATAACTGTTTACCAATTCCAGAAGATTGACATCAGACGAGCCGAGACTGACTGAAGGTATTTCCTCCAGCTCCGATTTTATACCCATTTTGTGAGCAGTTTTAACTATGTCAGGTATTCCGGCTTCTCTTGCAACCTGCACAGCAACACTGTTTACAGAGCGTGCAAAAGCATATTTTAAAGTCATGTTTTGTCCAGAGAAAAACCCTGAAGCATTTGTTGGTTCCCAAATCTCAGGTTCGCCATATTCCTGCAAATCCCATTGTATGTACTGATCTGTCATATGATCACATGGCCCCAGGCCTTTATTGAAAGCTTCTGTATAAACGAAAAGTTTGAAGGTCGATCCGGGTTGTCTTTTTGAAAGAACTTTATCGTATTTCCAAAACTCAAAATCAATATCGCCTACCCATGCTTTTACGTGACCTGTTTTTGGTTCCATTGCAACGAAACCGCAATGCATGAATTTTACCATATACCTAATAGAGTCCATAGTGCTAAGTTCCAACTCTTTGTAGCCATCTTTGTAATCGAAGACCTTACATTTGTGAGGCAGATTCATATAATAGTCAACAGAATCAGGATCGTTTGGATACTTTTCAGAATATATTTTATATGCAGATGTCTTTTTAGCCAGTTTTTCAATAAAGCCTGCTATTTCAACATGGTTTTCGTCCTGCCATGGGTTAACATTACCCCAATGGTTATTGAACTGTTGCTGAACCCTTTTCATTTGTTTAACTACGGCATCTTCTGCATACTTTTGCATTCTGGTGTCTATAGTTGTATATATTTTCAGTCCGTCTGAATAAATATCAATGTCGTTTTGTTCACACCAGTCTCTTAGTTCATTAACTACAGCCTCCTTAAAATAGAGGGCCTGTCCGTCAGAGTATTTTTCTACAGTATAATTTAACTGAATTGGTATATTTTTTATAGAATCAAATTCAGCTTTGGTTATGACTTTCTGATTGTACAGATTTTCAAGAACAACGTTTCTTCTTTTAAGACTGTTCTTGGGATTTATTTTCGGATTGTAAGTTGTGGTGGCTTTAAGTAATCCGACAAGAGTTGCAGCCTGTTCAATTGTCAGCTTGTCAGGCGTTGTTTTGAAGTATGTTTTACAAGCGGTTTTAATGCCATAAGCGTTGCTTCCAAAATCAACTGTGTTGAGGTACATTGTCAGGATTTCTTTTTTTGAGTAGAAAATTTCGATTTTTACTGCTGTAATCCATTCCTTGGTTTTCATTATTACTATTCGTAAACCAGGTATTTTCCCTAAAAGTCCTGTACAATATTCAGTTCTGGTTTTAAACAGATTTTTTACCAGCTGCTGGGTTATTGTACTTGCTCCGCGGGCCTCACCCTTTGTCATGTCTTTAGCAGCAGCAAGCAAGCCCTGAAAATCTATTCCGAAATGTTTGTAAAATCTCTCGTCCTCAGTACTAATAAGGGTTTTAATAAGTAATGGAGAAATGCTTTCA
>CAZFUO010000277.1:0-3355 GCA_964522065.1 uncultured Bacteroidales bacterium
ATGCTTGAGCCATTGCTTTTGGTACTTCAGCTTCTGCCTCAATAACTTTAGCCCTGGCTTCCTGAGCTTTAGCCTTCATTTCCTGTTCAAGAGCAACAGCCATAGCTCTGCGTTCTTCAGCCTTGGCCTGCGCAATATTCTTATCTGCATTTGCCTGATCCATCTGAAGTTCGGCACCGATATTTTTACCAACATCTATATCAGCGATATCAATTGACAATATTTCAAACGCAGTACCTGCATCAAGACCTTTCTTTAGTACAACTTTAGATATTGAATCAGGATTTTCAAGTACATTTTTATGAGATTCGGCAGAACCGATTGCAGTTACAATACCTTCACCCACTCTGGCCAGAATGGTTTCTTCACCTGCACCACCCACAAGCTGGCGAATGTTTGCTCTTACAGTAACTCTTGCACGAGCAATAAGCTGAATACCGTTAATAGCTACGGCAGCAACCGGAGGAGTATCTATAACTTTTGGATTTACAGACATTTGTACAGCTTGAAATACATCTCTACCGGCAAGGTCAATAGCTGTAGCCATCTGAAAACTAAGATCAATATTAGCTTTTGATGCCGAAACCAGTGCATGCACTACCTTCTCAACATGTCCACCTGCAAGATAGTGAGCTTCCAGATCGTCTCTGGTAAGTTGTTTTAAACCTGCTTTATGACCTTCAATCATTGCATTTACAATTACAGCGGGTGGCACTTTCCTGATACGCATCAGGAATAATTGTATCAGTGAGATATTTACTCCCGATACCTTAGCCGACAACCACAGGAAAAAAGGAACGTAGTAGAAAAAAATCACTACGATAAGTACGACTAGTACAATTAACAAACTTGTGATCATGTTTTTTTATTTTAAGATTGATTAATTTCAGTTATTCTTTTCACGGTAACGTTATAAGTGCCCGCCTCAACTACCTCAACAGGAGTATTTTCGTCTATCATTTCATTTTCAGATCTTCCTTCGACAATAGTGTCTCCGATTTTAATCTTACCTCCCGGTGCCAGTCTGGAAATTGTAACACCTTTATCTCCGGGTTTGAAAACCTGTCCGTTGAGAGGTTCAACCCTCGATTCGATATTAGTTTTCAAAGACATTTTATCGAGAGTTTTAGATCTGAAAAACAGATACAAAACAATACCAAGTACCAGTACAGAAATACCCAGAACCCAGGTACCTCCAGTAACACCAAGTTTAGTATAGGCAACAACTATGCCCCCGACCATGCAACCCACGCCGGCAATTCCCGCAATCGAAACTCCGGGGATCAGAAATATCTCAATCACCAGAAAAAGTATTCCCAGCAATATCAATCCGATAATGAAAACCATTTCCATGTGAATAAATTTTCGGAAAGATACAAAAAATTATTTACCAATTGATGTTAATTCAAGGTTTCTTACTTTGATTTCAAGAAGAGGTAGTTTTTTCTGAATATCAAAGTATTCGTTTTCAAGTATCAGAATCTCACGACCTGTTACATCTCGATTGTCACCCTGCAGAGTTGAGTATAATTGTCTTTTATTCTGAAGTTCAAGTTCCAGATAATCAAATCTGTCCTTCCTGTTTTTGTATTCCTTATAAGCCGCAGCAGCATCTTTCGATTTAAAATCACTTATACTGTAGTAAGTAACTTCATCATTTATAAAAAAGGAGAAACCGCTTTCTGCTTCGACAACTTCCAAAGGTTTAACCACAACCTTTTTGACAGATTTAAGAGAATCTACATTTTTACCGGCCCAGGTAGCCTTAATTGAAGATATACCAGCAAAACTTTTTAATTCTTCAACCGATTTATTCTTTAGAAATACTTTTTCCTCAGAAGGGATAAAAGTATAGATTGTAACCTTGTCTTTTGGAGAATTTCTGTCTGTAGCAAGATATCCCCGTCGGGCGGTTTCGTCGATAATGAGAAAGTAATCGTTGGCAGGAGAGTTAAACGGCATATTCAGTCTCTCTGGCAGGAGGAACGTGTTTGACGATGTGTTTAGCCTTGTTACGTAGAGGTCGTATTTTCCAATACCGTCCGGCCTGTCAGAAGCGAAATACAGTGTCATGCCATCCTGAAGGAAAAAAGGATTTATTTCATTGTACTCACTGTTGACAGATTCGTGCAATACTTCAGGTTCGTCCCATGATGAAAGCAGGCGGTGCTTGACAAAAATATCAAACCTCTTACCTTTGCTTAGATCAGAAAAATAAACCCTGTCATTACGTTCAGGATAAAATGCGAAACCGGCAATTGAAGCAATTTTCTCCATTGAGTCTGAGGCATGAAAAACACGACCCGCTTCGGGTGAAAGCTTCAATACATCGTAAAGCCTGGCCTTGTTTATCAACACGCTGTCAATAAAACAAATATCTTCAACCCTTTGCAGATTTTCAAGACCTGCCTGTGCCAGCAACTTAAGCTCTTCAGCTCTCTTTAAGTAAGATTCGTCAATTTTCTTATTGTTAAGAAACTCATCAAGATATAATAAGCTCGAATCGGGCGAACCATTTGCAAGGTGAAATTTTGCAATATAGAAAGTTGCGTTTTGAATTTTCCTTTCTCTGGCATAATTAAGATAACGGGCAGACCTTTTGAGATCTCCCGTTTCAACAAGGGCGGCACCCAGCCAGAAATTAATACCGGCATCGCGAGGTTTAGATTTAATTTCCTTTTCGAGTACAGGCAGAGCCTTCTTGTATTCACCATTCAGAAACCAAGCTCTGGCCTGATTGAGAGTTTGTGCCCCGACAGTGAAAATACTTACCCAAAGAACTAAAACCGTTAATCTAAACCTCATTTTTTTTAATTAGTCAATTATATCAAATCCTGTGTAAGGCACCAAAGCCTTAGGGATCCTGATGCCCTCAGCTGTCTGATTATTTTCCAGCAGAGCAGCAACAATTCTTGGCAATGCCAGAGCACTACCATTTAAAGTATGACAAAGTTGCGGTTTCTCATTTTCACTTTTAAAACGACATTTCAACCTGTTAGCCTGATAACTTTCAAAATTTGAAACCGAACTTACTTCAAGCCATCTTTCCTGAGCAGCCGAATAAACTTCAAAATCGAATGTCAAAGCAGAAGTGAAACTCATATCACCACCGCAAAGGCGAAGTATTCTCCAGGGAAGTTCAAGCTTGTCAACCAGAGACTGAACATAATCAACCATCTCTTTAAGAGACTCATAAGAATGTTCAGGATGGTCTATTCTTACAATTTCAACCTTATCAAACTGATGCAATCTGTTAAGCCCCCTTACATCTTTACCATAAGAGCCGGCCTCACGTCTGAAGCATGCAGAATATGCAGTATTTTTAACAGGAAGCTCCTTTTCGCTTAAAATTACA
>CAZFUO010000278.1:0-3345 GCA_964522065.1 uncultured Bacteroidales bacterium
TTGAAAGTTCTGAATCTATAAAGTCTAAGTATCAGGCTATGGGTTGGAATACTCCGGTTCCAAAGATATTGATGAAGTTGTATCAGCTTTATACTATGTCTCAGGAAATGTTTAAGCCTAACCTTAAGAAAATGATGAAAGACTTAAGCGTGTCTTATCCTGATGGCTATCCAGATAATGTTGTTGCGGGTTTCAGAGAAAAAAGTTTAAGAATAATGCCTTTACTTGATAGTTTTACTTTTAACGCTCGTAGTATTGTGATGTTAATCACTCTTTTAACAAATCTCGAATGGCTTTATTTTGCTGTTGAAATATTAATATTAAATCCATTGCACATTATTGCTGTAATTAAGCATGAAAAAATGTGTAAATCTCTAAGTGAATGAGACGTATAGCTACAATTGCATTACGCAACTTCTTTTTTGTAATTGGTTTCCTGGCCCTGGTTTTGATGGTCTGGAAAATTGGTTTTGATACTATTGTTGATAATATTGTCAAGACGGGGTGGTGGTTTGCAGTTATTATAGGTATGTGGCTACCTATTTATATTATAAACACTATAGCTTTTAATACAATTGTAAGAGATGATGATCCAAATAATCATACACTTTCATTCCTGAAACTATTTAAAATTAATATAAGTGGTTTTGCTCTTAAAGCTGCTACACCACTTGGTTTTCTTGGAGGAGACCCATATAAGATTGTAGAGTTAAAGAATGCTTTTGGTGTAGAAAAAGCGACTTCCTCTGTTGTATTGTATTCGATGACACATATCAGTGCACATTTTCTATTTTGGGCATTTTCTATTGTGATTGCTGCATTGTTTATTCCTATGCCATTGAAGTATAGTGTTTTATTACTACTCATTTTTCTTGTTTTTCTACTTGTACTGTTTATGCTTTGGAAAGGTTACAGGAAAGGATTAACAAAGAAAGTGTTTGACTTCTTGTCAAAAGTTCCGCTAATTAAAAAATGGTGTATACCATTTTGTGAAAGAAATCTTGAGCGTTTTATTCAGATCGACAGTCAGATATCTTGTTTGTACAATAAAAGGAAAAAAGCTTTTTTGACAAGTATGGGACTTGAGATTTTTGCAAGATTTTGTAATTGTTTGGAAGTTTATGTAATTTTAAAGTCTGTACACGTTGATATAAGTATATTTCAATCCATTGTGATATATGCCTTTATGACATTGTTCACAAATATATTATTTTTCTCTCCAATGCAAATAGGTACCCGCGAGGGAGGTTTCCTTTTGGCATTTAAAGCTTTGTCACTTTCAGGTGGTCTGGGTATTTATGTTAGTCTTGTAACACGTGTGCGGGAAATGATTTGGATTGGTATTGGTGTTTTACTTATGAAAATTAAAACCCAATATCAATTGCCTGAAATTGTTCATAAATCTAAAGACAAATTGTCCTGATATGGCAGTACTAAAGAGAGTTGTAGTTGATATTGAGGAACTTGAGAAAATATCGCCTGTTTTCAGAGGTAAGTTGGGTAATAAACTTGCTAAGATTTTCATCAGGGTTTTTGCAATGGATAAGGTAAATGAAGTTTACTCTAAATCTTGTGATCTCACCGGACCTGCGTTTGCAAAAAGTTTACTAAAAGATTTGGGAGTTAATTATCAGGTAGGTAACTACGATAAACTTTTAAATCTACCTGAAGGTGCTTTTATAACAGTCTCTAATCACCCTTACGGTGGTATTGACGGTATAATGCTGATTGACCTGATAGCAGGTATAAGGTCTGACTATATGATAATGGTCAATGAGCTTCTTTCGTTGGTAAAAACAATGAATGAAAATTTTATATCTGTTAAACCCAAAGTCGGCAAGAAAAACAATGATCCTTTATCGGGTATTAATGGAATACGTCATACTATTACCCGGTTGAAAAATGGACATCCAATGGGGTTTTTTCCAGCAGGTGCGGTTTCGATGTTTTATTTTTCTAAGTTAAAAGTCAAAGACAGAGAATGGCAGGAGGGTTTATTAAAACTCATTCAATCTGCAAAAGTGCCTGTTTTGCCTATTAGATTTTTTGATAAAAACTCGCCTTTATTTTATTTTCTCGGAACCATAAACTGGCGTATCAGGCTGGTAAGGATGCCTTATGAACTCTTCAACAAAAGGGGTAAAAAGGTTAGAATCGGTATTGGAGATTTGATCTCGGTTGAAGAACAGTCGAAATATCCTGATCTCAAGTCGTATACCGAATTTCTGAAAAAGGCAGTTTATGAAATGCAGTATAATGGGTAATTAGTCAATTATTACATATCATATCGTCAATTTTTGCTAATTCGGTCTGAAAAATTATCATATTTTTGGACTGAAAAATAATTTTATAATTGACATATGAAAACACTCCTGAAATTTAGCCTTGCGCTTGTAATGTTTTTTGGCTCATCGGTTTTTTTGCATGCCGAAAGCTATAAGTATGAGTATCTGTATAAAAACCTGCCTTTTGATATGCCAAGGGTGGAAAGACCGGTCTTTCCTGACAGAAAAGTCGATATTAAAGATTTTGGTGGAGTGGGAGATGGTATTACTTTAAATACTTCAGCTTTTGAAAAAGCTATAGGGAACTTGTCTTCGCAGGGTGGTGGGACTCTAAACGTTCCTTTTGGTGTTTGGTTTACCGGACCAATTGTTTTAAAGTCAAATATAAATCTTCATCTTGAAAAAGGTGCTTTAATACTTTTTACACCCGATTATGATGCATACCCAATGGTCAAAACTTATTTTGAAGGGTTAGAAACAAGGCGTTGTCAATCACCGGTTTCTGCAAGAAATGCAACCAATATTGCTATAACAGGCGAGGGTGTAATTAATGGAAGCGGTCAGGCATGGAGGCCTTTAAAGAGGTCAAAGGTGACAGATTCACACTGGGATGCAGTTGTTAAGTCGGGAGGTATTCTGAAAAATCCAACTTACTGGGTGCCATCAGAGAAATATCTTAAAGGTGAATCTCTGAGTGAAGCAAATTTTAATGTTCCAGGAGGAGTTATGTCAGAGGCAGACTGGACTTCAATTAAAGATTTTCTCAGACCTGTAATGGTAAGCTTGATTGAATGTAAAAATGTTTTACTTGAAGGAGTTCTGTTTGAAAATTCTCCAAGCTGGAATATTCACCCTATGATGTGTGAAAATGTAATTGTAGATGGTGTTTTTATAAGAAATCCTGCTTTTGCACAAAATGGTGATGGTCTTGATCTGGAATCTTGCAAGAATTCTATAATTGTAAATTCTACTTTAGATGTTGGTGATGATGCTATTTGTTTGAAATCAGGTAAAAATGCTGAGGGTAGAAAAAGAGGTAAGCCAACTGAAAATGTTATTG
>CAZFUO010000279.1:0-3344 GCA_964522065.1 uncultured Bacteroidales bacterium
CGCCTGGCTCACGTAACGCACCAATAATACAGTCATTTCTGGCTGACTCATTTTTTAAATGTTATTCAATAGTTGATGAACGCAGCGCGTCTTATTTTGCTATAGGGTTAATATACAGCCTTAATGAGCCAGTTATCTTATGTTGTACTTCAGGCACAGCCCTGGTAAATTACTCCCCGGCAGTTGCAGAATCTTTTTATCAAAATCTGCCTCTTGTAGTAATTTCAGCAGACAGGTCAGGCCAATGGATAGATCAGATGGATGGTCAGACTATAAATCAGGTAAATGTTTTCAGCAATTTTATTAGAGCATCTGTCAATCTGCCTGAGATCGAAAATGACGACAAAGTTTGGTTCTGCAACAGGTTGCTAAATGAGGTTTCCCATAAATTATATAATAATAACAGGGGTCCGGTTCATATAAATATACCCATCTCAGAGCCCCTGTTTGATTTCTCAGTAAAATCATTACCCGAAGTCAGGCAAATAAAAAGACTAATTAATAATCAGGTAAGCATAGATAGTCAACAGTTTTCAGAACTTGCCGAAATATGGAACCGCTCAAAAAAGATAATGATTCTTGCAGGCCAGCAATGCACTCAGGACTCTGAATTTGACAGTTTTATTAATAGCTCAAACCTTGATGAAAATTGTATAATACTGGCAGAACACCTCTCAAATCTGCATAACACAAACATAATAAAAAACTTTGATCAGGTGTTATCTCTCATAGATTCAGGCAATTCAGAAGTATTCAAACCCGATCTGCTTATAACATTCGGCGGTCATGTAGTCTCAAAAAGAATAAAAAACTTCATCAGACAAAACAAACCCCAATATCACTGGCATTTTTCTGTAAACGAAAGCATTTCTGATACTTACAAATGCCTGACACATTTGGTTAATTCAGATATAACCGACATTTTAAGGCAAATTACCCGCAACAACAAAAAGACTGAAGTAAACAGAGAGTTTATATCTGAATGGCATAAATTAAGCAATTCAATAAACGGAAAGACATTTGATTTACCCTTTTCAGATATAGTTGTAACAGGTGCCTTCCTGAATAAGTTACCTGAAAAGGCCACTCTGATTGTTGCAAACAGCTCATCTGTAAGAAACATACAGTTATTTGATCTCGACAAAAGCATTAAAGTATTTTGCAACAGAGGCACAAACGGCATAGAAGGAGCGGTTTCGACAGCTATAGGATATTCAAGTGTAAATAAAGGAATTACCTACCTTTTAATTGGCGACCTAAGCTTTTTCTACGACTTAAATGCATTGTGGAACCACAAAATACCGGACAATCTCAGAATCTTACTGATTAACAATCAGGGAGGTGGTATTTTTCACCTATTACCCGGTTTAAAAAAAGCTGAGTCGTCTATAGACTACATTGATGCCTCCCACTGTGAAACCGCTGAAAAATGGGTAGCAGCCTCAGGCACAGAATACCTTACAGCCGGTAATGAAAGTGAAATGGAAGTAGCTTTAGATAAATTTGTAAACATTAAAAGAGAGAAAGCTGTTATACTTGAAGTACTTACGGATATTTCAAACAATATAAAGGCCACAGAATTATATAATAACAAAATAAAAGAACAATAATAACATGTCAAGAAGCTGGAATACAATAAAAGAATACCAGGAAATATTATTTGAATATTTCGAAGGTATAGCAAAGATTACTATCAACAGACCACGTTACAGAAATGCATTTACTCCAACCACATCATCAGAAATAAGTGACGCTCTGAGATATTGTCGTGAGAGCCAGGATATATACGTAATTGTTTTAACCGGTGCAGGCGATAAAGCGTTTTGTTCAGGTGGTGACCAGAATGTTAAGGGCATAGGCGGATATATAGGAAAAGACGGAGTGCCCAGATTAAATATTCTCGATGTACAAAAGCAAATCAGATCTATGCCAAAACCAGTTATCGCAATGGTAAATGGCTTTGCAATAGGTGGCGGACATGTTTTGCATGTAGTTTGCGACATATCAATTGCATCAGAAAATGCAATATTCGGACAAACAGGCCCAAGAGTAGGCAGCTTTGATGCAGGATTTGGTTCCTCATATCTTGCAAGTATTGTAGGGCAAAAAAAGGCCAGAGAAATTTGGTTTATGTGTCGTCAGTACAATGCAAATGAAGCACTTGAAATGGGACTTGTAAACAAAGTCGTTCCTTTTGAAAAGCTCGAAGACGAAGTAGTAGAGTGGGCACATACCATGATGCAACACAGCCCAATGGCATTACGCATGATTAAAATGGGCTTAAATGCAGAACTTGACGGTCAGGCCGGTCTACAGGAGTTTGCAGGAAATGCAACATTGCTTTATTACCTAACCGAAGAAGCCCAGGAAGGCAAGAAAGCATTTCTTGAAAAAAGGAAACCCGATTTTAAAAAGTTTCCAAAATTCCCATAACTCTTTAAGTTTTAAATGGGTCTTACCTTTGACATAAAACTCTATATCCTACAGTTTAAAAAACCTGCAGGAACATCCAGGGGCACATATACCGAACATAAAGTCTGGTATATATATCTGTACGATTCTAATAATCCTGAGATAAAAGGCATTGGAGAATGTGCACCCCTGCCCGATTTAAGCTGTGACTTTAATAACAACTACGAAAACAATATCAAAGCAGCCTGTCAAAGCTATATTAAAACCAAAAAGATTGATTATGAGGCATTAAGAGATTATCCCTCAATACTTTTTGGCTTAGAAACCGCTGTACTAAGCTACGAACGCGGCCATTTTGCACTCTATGATACACCATTCTCAAACAGCAAAGAGAGCATACTCATAAATGGCCTAATATGGATGGGCGATATTAATAGTATGCTCACCCAGGTAGAAGAGAAAATAGCCTCAGGTTTTAAATGCATAAAGTTGAAAATTGGATCATTGTCATTTGACGATGAAATACAACTAATAAAGAATATAAGAGACAAATACCCAAAAGATCTTATACTCAGAGTCGATGCAAACGGAGCATTTAAACCTGAAGAAGCACCTGAAAAACTGAGACTGCTCTCACAATATGATATTCATTCCATTGAGCAACCAATTAAACAAGGTCAATGGGAAATAATGAAAAATCTTATTATTACCTCCCCTGTTCCCATTGCATTAGACGAAGAACTCATTGGTGTTAACAACAAGGCAGACAAAGTAAAACTGATTAAATACCTTCAGCCACATTATATTATACTCAAGCCCAGCCTCCATGGCGGCATTTCAGGTTGCAATGAATGGATAGAAATAGCAGAAAAATATAATGTAAACTGGTGGATAACATCTGCACTTGAGTCAAATATCGGTTTAAATGCTAT
>CAZFUO010000280.1:0-3320 GCA_964522065.1 uncultured Bacteroidales bacterium
AAAGAATGGGTAACTACGAAAGTGTAGTTACAGTTGGTATGCGTGGTGACGGAGATGAAGGTATGGCAGAAGAGACTGCTGTCGATTTGTTGCAAACCATAATCAAAGATCAGCGCGGCATAATTGAAAATGTAACAAAAAAGCCTGCAAGTGAAACTCCTCAGGTATGGGCAATTTATAAAGAGGTGCAGGATTATTATGATAAAGGCATGAAGGTTGACGATGATATTACTATCCTGTTTAGTGATGACAATTGGGGTAATATCAGATATCTTCCTAAGAAAGAGGCTCTCGGGCGTAAGGGTGGCTATGGTATGTATTATCATTTTGATTATGTAGGAGCACCGGTTTCGTACAGATGGATAAATGTAACTCAAATTGAAAGAGTGTGGGAGCAGATGAAGCTAACGTTCGATCACGGAGTGAAAAATCTTTGGATTGCAAATGTTGGTGATATCAAACCGATGGAATTGCCAATTAGTTTCTTTCTAGACTACGCATGGGATCCTGATGCAATTCAAGTAGATGACTTACCAAAATATTATTTAAGATGGGCCGATCAGCAATTTGGAGGATTCAGATCTGAAGATATTGCAGGATTACTTTCACTCTACACAAAATATAATGCAAGGCGCATACATGAAATGATAAAGCCTGACACTTACAGTCTTGAAAACTATCGTGAGGCTGACAGGGTGGTTGATGAATTTAAGCAGCTTCTAAATTTAAGTACTGAGATATATCAGCAAATACCGGTTAGCAGTAAATCTTCATTTTATCAGTTAGTACATTCTCCTATTGCATTAAGTTGCAATCTGCTTGAAATGTATGTGGCTGCAGGTAAAAATAAACTTTACGCTGAGCAGGGCAGATCTTCAGCCAATTATTATGCTGAAAAAGTGAAGGAGCTGTTTCTAAATGATGTTAAACTGACAAATGAATTTCATACAGAACTGGAAAATGGAAAATGGAACCACATGATGTCACAAACTCATATGGGTTATACAAGCTGGAATCATCCCAGATCGAATGTAATGCCAGCGGTTTCGTTTATGCAAACCAGAACAGAGCCCTGCCTGGGATTTGAAATAGAATATGGTCCCGAGCCACAATGGAATGGCTTTAGCGTTGAGGCCGATCCGCTTTTCAGCAATTCATTTATAAACTTTGACCCTGTAAATCAACAATCTTATTATATTGATTTATTCAATATGGGTGAAGGTATTCTTGATTATACTCTTGAGTCAAAAAATGATTGGATAATCTTATCTAAAAAGGAGGGTAGTATAAAGTATGATGAAAAAGTTTATGTAAGCATAGACTGGAATAAAGCTCCTGAAGGTAGAAATGTTGGACGTATTTTAATAAAGGGCGCTGGTAAAGAATACTATGTAAATGTTCCTATTCAAAATGAGAAACCGCTAATGTCAGGTTTTATTGAAAATAATGGTGTGGTATCTATTGAAGCATCAAATTTCACTAACAAAATTGATACTAAAAGTCATCAATGGACAGTTGTTCCTAATCTTGGACGTACTCATTCTTCATTAATTGTACTTCCTGTAAATATTCAATCGTCTAAACCGCTAAATTTACAGCCATGTGTAGAGTATGAGTTTTCGACTTTCAAATCTGGTAATTATACTGTTGAAACTTATCTGTCACCAACTCAGGATTTCAGAAAGCAGGGAGGACTTAAATTCGCGGTTTCGATAAACGATGAAGAGCCTCAGATAATTAACTCAAATGAAGGTGAAACAGAGCCCGATTATAAGTATGCTGCGTGGTGGACAAAATCGGTTGGTGATAAAATAAAAATTAAAGTGTCGAGACATAAGATACAAAAACCCGGTAAGCAAACATTAAAGATATGGATGATAGATACTGGTATTGTTTTTCAGAAGTTTGTGATCAGTACCGGCAGAACCAGAAGTTCATATTTGGGTGCGCCTGAAAGTAAGTTTATTAAATCAAGTCAAATAAAATAATATAAGACAATGAGCAGTAAGAATTTTTTGTTTACACTTTTTTTCCTGTTAATAACAGGAACTTTATTCGGACAATCTGATATTTGGGTAGGTAGTTGGAGCTGTGCTCCTTATGCGGCAGGTGCTTCAAATACACCTCCTGCTCCGTATCTGGCAAACAATACCTTAAGGCAAGTAGTCCGGGTTTCGATAAGTGGAGATACAGTGAGAGTGAAGTTTTCAAATAAGACCGGAACCTCTCCTGTAACAATGAATTCTGTAAATATTGCGGTTTCAATGGGAGGAAGCAGCGTAGATGCTGCAACTATTACTCCATTAAAGTTTAACGGAAGCCGTTCTGTTACTATGAACTCAAATACAACCGTAATGTCAGACCCGGTAGCGTTTAAACTTAAGCCGAGTATGAGAGTAGCTATTACAATATACTACGGGCAGGTTGAAACAAATGCTAATATAACAAGCCATGTTGGGTCACGTACAGACTCTTATATACTTACCGGAGATCAAAGCAATTCTGCAGGTTTTGGTGGTGCAGTAGTAACTCCACATTGGTATCATATAAATACAATTGATGTACTTGCACCTGATACTGCTGGCTGTGTTGCGGTAATTGGTAATTCTATAACAGACGGTTACGGATTATCCGGTGGACTGCATAATCGCTGGACAGATGTATTCTCACAGAGATTGCTTGATGATAATCGTACAAAAAATATAGGTGTGCTCAATTTAGGTATTGGCGGAACCAATATTATTAGCTCAGGTTTAAACAGATATAAAGATGATATATTAAGTCAGTCAGGACTGCGTTGGGTCATTGTTTTTTACGGAACCAATGACATTGGTGGTGGAAGCTCGGCTGCAAATATTATTGCTGCCATGCAGAAAATGATTAATGATGCACATGCTATAAATGTAAAAGTCTATGGAGCAACTATAACTCCTTTTAAAGGAAGCGGGTATTATTCTGAACCACACGAGCAGGTAAGAAATACTGTAAATGAATGGATAAGAACTCCGGGTAACTTCGATGCATGCATTGATTTTGATAAAGCAATTCGTGATCCTAATGAAATAGCTAAGATGTTGACAAAGTTCTCAAATGACTGGTTACATCCTAATGTCTCAGGTTATGAAGAGTTAGGTAAATCGGTTAGCCTTGATCTTTTTACAGAAATTGTAAACAATCAGACTATTTTTGCCAGTGCCGGTGAAGACTTTGCCGATGCCGCACGGCGAGAGACCGTGAAGCTTCGTGATGAGATCAACAAGTATCGCTAGCCCGGATACGGCGGCGAGCTGCGGCACCAGATGCAGATGATTGAGACAAAC
>CAZFUO010000281.1:0-3312 GCA_964522065.1 uncultured Bacteroidales bacterium
GGACAACCACTTTTTCGTCCAATTCACCTTCTTTAAACACATTACTAATGTGCTCAGAAATAGTTCTTTTGTCTTTCCCAAACAATTGACCCATTTGAGCCTGTGTAAGCCAAACGCTTTCTTCCTCCAAACGTACATCAATCTTAATGTTGCCTTCGGAATTTTGATAAATCAGGATTTCGCTATTATTCAATTTGTTTTTTAGTATTTCAGTTATTCCAACAAATATAATTGAATATTCTCTATTTTTTGCTTGATGTAGGCTTGGAAGTCGGGGGAGTCGATTATCTGGATGTCGTCTATCAGGCCTATGACAAACCGGCCTATGCCTTCGTATGAGCAGACTTCGGTTGAGAAGAGCCAGTGGTCGTCGTCAATTTTGCTTAAGTATTTGGAGGCTAGGGGATATTCTTCAGAAAGGAGGTTGGCAGAGCGGATGCCGAGTTTGAGTTTGACAGGCATTGTTACGTCGCTGTTAATCCTGAAAACGTCTATGTAGCCCGATTTGTGCAGGGTTTCGTATTGCCAGTTTTCGGGTAGAATCTCTACGCTGCCTATTCTCGACACCTTAAATAGTTTGTTTTTGTTTTCTTCCGGGCAATAGCACCACACCTGTACATAGTTGGTAGTGAACGCATAAGCTTCGACTTTCCTGTCGCGAATATTATTGCCGTGTGCTGACGAATATTTTTTAAGTATCACAGGTTTTTTGTTTTCGATGGCCTGTACAAGCTGCTGTACATTACGGCCATTTTTCCCGCTCACAACGGTTTCGGCGAGAATATTATAGTCGTAAACGGTGTACAGTTTCTTTTTCAGATTTTGCTTCAGCAAATTGTTTTCATCTATGCTCTCGATTGCCGACTTTAGTATAAAAGCCTCTTCCTCAGTAAAATGTATCAGTTCGCTAATATCTTTAAAGTATGGCGACGACTTGTCCAGCTTCACAAAATTTCCCACTTTCTTCACTACGAAACCGCTCTCCCTAAAGGTGTCCACATATCTGTAAACAGACCTGGGCGAGATCTCCAGTTTACGAGCTATCTCATCTATTGTCAGCGAATTGTTTGCCGTCAACATCTTCATCAATCTCAATAACCTCTCCAGCTTCGGTTGGTCCATGGTTTTAGTGTTTTAGATATTAACAAAAATAGTCAAAATATTATTAAATTTGTCGGCGTTCAATTTTTACGAAATACCTTTAATCTGAATTATGAAACGAGTTCTCCTAATAAATTTTTTATTTCTGTTTTCGGTTTTGTGTTTTGCGCAGAATCAGCCACATATGCCTGAGCTGGAATATGTTTGTGAACTGAAGGTGACTTGTGATAATGCTTACTCAGTTGGTAAAACCTCTCGTGGTGAAAGAATTGTAATTCCGATTACAGGCGGTACTTTTGAAGGCCCTAAAATGAAAGGTGTTGTTTTGAACGGTGGTGCTGACTATCAGCTTGTAGATAAGCAAAAAGGTCGTACCGAACTTGAGGCTATTTACAGCATTCGTACTGATGATGGTGTGAATATTCACATTCGTAATACAGGTATTTTATGTTCGGGTAAGGATGGTTTTTATTTTCGTACTACTCCTAAGTTTGAGGCTCCTAACGATAGTAAATATGATTGGCTTAACAATGCTGTTTTTATTTGTGAGCCTGAAGGAAAAAATGGTTATATCTCACTAAAAGTCTGGAAAGTAAAGTGAAAAATAGCATGGGTTTGCGGAGGTTATTGGCAGTGGTGCTGCTTGTTGCGATGGCTGTGGTTACAGGGTCAACAATGGCTTCGGCAGCTGAAGCGGCGGCTGGGTCGAAGGTTGTGCCGGGTGCTGGTGCGGTTTCGATGGCCGGGCAGCAGTATTATGCTTTTAATAATATTGGAGGGCTTACTCAGAAGCTATGCGTGAGGGGTATTGCGCAGTCGGCTGATGGTATGATCTGGATGACTACCGAGTCCGGGCTTTACAGTTTTGATGGTTATCACCTTATTAAAAGGCCTGTTAGCAAGGCGGTTGATGGCGGACAGTGTGCTGAGAGCTTTCATTATCTTTTGGTCGATGGTGATAGTTTGTTGATTGGTTGTGATAAGGGTGTGCTGTCTTTCAGCCTGAAGACTTACAGTTTTCGGTTGTTGCCATATGCTAAAGATGAGAATGTTAAGGGTATCGTAAAGGCCGATTCGAGTGTTTGGGTGGCTACACGTACTGCTATTTACAGGGATGGTGTTAAGTTATCGCCAAGTCCTGAAAATATAATTTCACTGTATAATTACGGTGATTTTCTTTATATCGGAACCGCTAATGCTGTTCACCGTTATTCTTTAAAGTCGCGACAGTCTGAGAAATTTTTTGATGGTGTTAATTATGCCAGTTGCTTTTATTCTGATAATTTAGATTCTCGCCTGTGGGTTGGCTCTGCCTCGAGGGTGACTATTTGGGATAAAATGGAAAATGAGCAATTGTTTTCTTTCCCTGTGCCTGTGGCTAAGTCTCTTTGTGGTGACAATTCGGGTAATGTACTGGTTGGAACTGATAATGGGCTTTATATAGTTGGTCGCAACAAACAGGTGAGAGCAGTTATTCATGATGCAAGGCGTGAAAATTCGCTGGCTGGTGATGTTGTATGGAGTTTGTTTCGCGATAGAAGTAATAATATATGGATAGGCACTAATAGTGGTGTGTCTGTGGTGCAGGGTGATGGCCTGATGACAACTTATTCGCTGCCTTCTATTACGGGTGAGGGTGCCGGCAATCAGTTTTTTTGTGTTTACAGTGATTCGAGGGGCCGTAAATGGCTTGGTGGTGTTAATGGTTTGATTTGCCTGGAAAATCTTGGAAGGGAAAATCAGTCTTACAGATGGTACAGGATGAACGATGATCGTTATCCGATATTCCACAATCGTATTCGTGTTATTCTTGAGGATAGCAAGGGACATATTTTGGTAGGTGGTGATATGGGGCTGATGTTGTACGATGAAGATACACAGCGGTTTAGGCGATTTGGAATAAATGAGGATGCTTACAATTGGGTTTACGATATTCGTGAGGACGGTATGGGGCAATTTGTAATTACTACTTTTACTGCAACTTACTATGCTTCGCTGGATTTTGCTACTGAAAATGTTATTATAAAGAAGACTATTCAGAGGGACAATCTTACTGACAGGGCGAGCAGAGAAAAGGCTTTGCTTGAAAAATTCGGGCTGGCCGAAAGTTATCTTTCTGCTCACTATGACTCTGTTAATGGTACTGTGCTTTTGGGTGGTACTGACCGCTTTTCTGTACTTAACACTAAATTGCTTTCTCAAACCGCAGGT
>CAZFUO010000282.1:0-3294 GCA_964522065.1 uncultured Bacteroidales bacterium
TCTATACCTTTAAAATACAAAGTCTTGCCTTTGTGATTGATAGGGAAAAAACCTTTTTTACCTATGCCTGAATCAGTGTCCACTAAAACATAATCTGAAATATCTGAATTATTACTTGCAATATTTTCTTCGTTATTTGCAGATTCTTCACCAGTTGTTTCTGTTTTTTCAGATGAATTAAATTTGGCATTTTTTATTAGCATTAATATTTCGTCTTCAGAAACAGGTTTTTTAAAAGTTATGTTAACTACAGCACAAACACTTTCACCTTCAAGTTTAATTGGTTTGTTGCCGATGTTTAACGATATTTTTGAATTATTGCTGTTTTTAATTTCGCCACCGGGTAAATCACCAAACATATTCATCTGATTACCAATCTCAAAGAAAATTGTAAAGTCGTTAATATTACTGCTGCCGTCAGATAAAAGTTTAATATTCATAAATCCGCCCATATCGAAGGACAAAAATTCTTCCTGGTCGTTAAATAGTTTTTTAAAAGCTTTACTTTCGCTGTTGTCTCCGGTTGGTTTATCAGAATCTGCAATTATGGTAACTTTATCGACATTTTCCAGAAGGCTCATCATCTGTTTTTTATCTTTAGCGGAGACCTTGCTAAGATTTATTGAGTCTTTCATGCCTTCAATAAATTTCTTTCCGGAAATAATATGAGTCTGAATTTTATCTTCTGTAGCATTTTTACGTAGTTCGAGATACTTTTCGGCAAATGTTTTATTCTCGGAATATACCGAAACCGCTGACAGCAATATTATTGCAATGATGATAAGTTTTCTCATGGCTATTTTGATTTTTTAAGGTTTGTTTTTCCAGTTTTAAGCTTGTCAAGATTTTTAAGATAACCGGTGCCGTTAACGTCAATACCTTTTGAAAGTTTTGATAGTTGCTCCAGATCAATTATTCCTGTCATATTCATAACAGTCAGGCTGTTGTTTGCCTCGACGCACATAACAAATTCTATAATTTCTCCTTTTTCTTCGAGGGTGTACATGGCAATTTTTGATTCATTTTCTATAACTGACATCAATTCACTGTAAGGATGCAGTATTTTCTTGATTTTAGCTCTTTTATCGTTATTCAGATTAAGATTTATTAGAACTGACATTTTTTTTACTTTGGTAAGAAATGCTAGCAGGTCTTTATCTTTTTTCATTAGGTTTTCTTCAGACTCGTAAGCCATTTTCAGCATTTTTCCTGAAATGTTGAAATTCATGGCTCCTCCACTCATTCCCCCTGTTTGCTCAATTATTTCAGGTACTACATTTTGACTGAAAACTGCAACAGGTAGTAAAAGCAATATGATTAAAAGTATTCTATTCATAGTATGATATGTTAATAATGTCATTCATTATATTGGCGGTTTTAAGTTGATCTTTTGCAGCGGTTTCGGCTCTGTTCATTTCTGAAGATGTAAACAATAGCAATGTTTTTACAGCCATTACCTTTTCTTCATCAGTCAGCTCTTTTTTGCTTATCTCCGGGGAAAATCCTTGTTTTAATCCGATAAATATCAATAATGCCAAAGATGCTGCTATAGAAATACGGTAAAATGTATTTGTCCTGAAAAAAGAAATTTTATTGTTTTTTGCATCTATGGTCGCAAGTATTTTTTTATCAAATTCAGAATCAGGTATTTCTGAAATGTCCTGCAGGCCTGTAAACCAATCACGCCATTTTTCAAGATCTTCAGGCAGATTTGAATTTTGCTTATAGTAACCGGCAATTTTTTTTTCTTCATCCTTATCGGTTTCGCATTGCCAATAACGTTCTATCAAATTGTTTATTTTGTTATAATCCATATTTGTCGATCTTTAAATAGAGTTCTTTTATTTTTTGTCTGGCTCTGTAGAGGTTTATTTTTACCTGTGCTTCTGTTGTTTGCATTATTTCTGCTATTTCCAGGTAGGTATGTTCGTCTATTTCTCTAAGTATTACCAGCTTTTTTTGATTGTCTGAGAGTTGGTTAATTATATGCCAAACCAGAGATGTTTCTTCATTTTTTATTACAGATTCCAGTGGGTTGTTGTTTTTGCAACTTACTTGGTTTTCAATTTTATCATCTATGGAATCATTTTTGCCTGCTTTGTTTTTAATACGGTCAAGTGCCTGGTTTTTAGTTAATACCATGGCGTAAACTTCCATGTTTTTAATTTCATTCCATCCGGCTCTTTTATTCCAGAGCGTAATCATCACATCCTGAACGATGTCCTGAGAGTCTTCTACAGATTCTGTTATATACAATGCCTTCCTGAAAAGTTTGTTTTTCAAGGGTATTATATTTTGGATGAAGTAATCACGCTCTTTTGCCATACTTGTTATGAGGACGATTGAAGCGGCTAAAAGTTACAAATTAAATTTTTAATTACAATTGCGCAATCTGCAACTTTATTATAGTCTACTATTCTGAGGTTGTCTTTTGGTGTATGGGTTATTTCATAATTATTCTTCTGGCATCATAATCAGAGTTGCGTGAATATCTGTTTGCTTTTCATCGTAGTCTTTTTTTATATACCTGCCCGAAACACTGATGGTGTAACTACCTTTTGGGTTTAAAAGATATTCTTCTAGTGCTTTGCTGTTTGGTATCGACATAGGAATAACTATTTCGTGGTTTTCCTGATTGTTTATTTTTGAAGTGTAATTAAACTCACCGTGCGATAATCCGTATTTAGGATCTAATTCTTCAGAAAATGATGTTAACTTTCCGCAGGGGTAGTCTCTTCTTTGTCCGCTTGAAACTCCTGTTGTTCTGTATTTGGAGGTCTGAAACAAACCTCTTGCATTTGAGCCTGTTATAACCAGGCAGTATCTAGGGCTTAAATTTGTAATGGTCATATTGCCTGTTTCTGTTCCTCTTTCAAGGGCTATAGCTACATGAACATCACAACCGTTGCTGTTGCCTTTTGTTTTTTCGCTTCTGCTTAATTCAAGCTTTTCATCGCATGGCAGATATTCCTGATATTCGGTTTCACATCTAACAAATGTGGGCTCTCCATTTGCATTTTTCAATGTGCTTCCTATAACTATCTCAAACTTTGATATTTCATTTAAAGCTCTGGAAAATACTTCCTTACTCTCATTTATGACTTTTATTCTTTCTGGTATAATTGTCATATTTAATGACGAAACCGCAAAGGATTTTGAGTAGCTTTTCCCATTTTTAGTATTACCAAGACTTGGATTGCCGGTTTTGGTTGTCTCATTAATTTCAATTTCGCCTACAAGTTTTGTTATTTTCTTTTTGCATTTTACGGGTATATAAATATTGTCTGTGGTGAA
>CAZFUO010000283.1:0-3292 GCA_964522065.1 uncultured Bacteroidales bacterium
ATTCATTTTGGCTATCCTGCCGGACTTGAGTTTTTACTTAATTTTCTTGCGTTTTTTTTAATGACTGCCATGTATCAGTCCAGAGGGGCATCAGAAGCAACAGCTACAACGATAATGTTTAACTGGGATCTGGTTTCATATATACCTTTGCTTGGTATTGAAATTGCTGTAACCAGCCTTGTAGGCAGATATATGGGTGCCGGTAAGCCGGAAGTTGCTCAAAAAGCGGCTTATTCTGCAATTAAAACAGGAATACTCTATTCGTTTGTTATTTTGATATTGTTTTTGGCTATACCTGAGGTGCTTGTTAGAGTATTCCATCCTAAAGAGTTTAGCGAGGTATTTGAAAATGCGGTTCCGTTGGCAAAAACAATGATAAGAATTGCCTCTCTGTATGTTTTGGCTCAGGCTGTTATGGTTGCAATGATAGGTACTTTGAGAGGAGCAGGAGATACTTTTTATACAATGGTGATATCTGTTTTGGCAAACTGGACATTTATTCCCTTACTTTATATAAGTCTTTATGTACTTGATATGTCTGTTCCTTTTGGTTGGTTTGTAGTCGTAATGGTTTATCTTACATTTTGTTATGTAATATTCAGGCGATTCAGGGCTGGTAATTGGAAAAGTATAAAGGTTATAGATAATGCATGATATATAAAGATATTTTTGTATTTTTGTATTTGATATGAAAAAGATATTCTCCATATTATCAGTTATTCTCATTCTGTTTTCAGGAATGAATCTGACTTTGTCAACACATTTTTGTGGTGGTGAGGTTGCTGATATTAAAGTAAGCTTTATTGCTGAGGACGCTTCTTGTGGCATGGAGAAAAGTGAAGATGATTGTCAGGGTCATACTATAATGACCTCTGGTTGTTGCAAAAATGAACTTTCACGTTATAATGTTGAGGATGATTATTATCCTCAACAGATTACATCTATAAATTTCCCACCTCAGTTTGATCTTTTGTTTTCTGTCATTTTTGACTTAGAAACCGCTGTAGTCAAATCTGATTTAGTTTCATTAAAATATTCTTCTTTTGCAGATTTGATTCCTGATGAAGTAAAACAGGAAGAGGTCTGTGTTTTTATCATTTAATTTATTAAGTACTTATTTTTAATTCTGTATGGTGTGCTTGCATGTTTGCAAGTGCGTATATTTCTGTACAGCTGGTTTTTATAAATAAAAATAAGATTACTATGCTTAATAAAATTATTAGATATTTTCTTGACAACAGGATAATTACAATATTATTATTGCTTGCAGTTATAGTCTGGGGATTATCAACATCTCCATTTAACTGGAAAGCTTCAGTTTTGCCACGTAATCCTGTGTCTGTTGATGCCATACCCGATATCGGTGACAATCAACAAATCGTGGCAACGGAATGGATGGGGCGTTCTCCTAAAGATATCCAGGAACAGATAACATATCCTTTAACAACATCTTTGCTTGGTATACCCGGAGTTAAGACAATCAGAAGTACTTCGATGTTTGGGATGTCTTTTATTTATATAATTTTCAATGAAGATATTGAATTTTATTGGAGTCGTTCGAGGATACTTGAGAAGTTAAATTCACTGGCTCCCGAAACGCTTCCTGAAGGTGTTCAACCTGCTCTTGGCCCTGATGCTACTTCTTTAGGGCAGATTTTCTGGTACACCCTTGAAGGTCGAAATCCTGAAACCGGTAAACCTTCAGGTGGCTGGAATCCTGAAGAGTTGAGGACCATTCAGGATTATTATGTAAGATATTCTCTTAATTCTGCAGAGGGTGTATCTGAGGTCTCTTCAATTGGCGGATTCGTTAAGGAATACCAGGTTGAAATTAAGCCTGATGCTTTACGTGCTTACAATGTTACTATAATGGATGTAATGGAGGCAGTTAAAAAAAGTAATATTGACATTGGTGCAGAGACGATTGAGATTAATTTGGTCGAGTATCTTGTGAGAGGTCTTGGTTATATAAAAAATGTAAGTGACATTGAAGAGTCTGTGGTGACTATAAGAAATGGTGTGCCTGTTAAAATTAAAGATGTGGCTTTTGTTAATACCGGACCCGCTCCTCGCAGAGGTGGTCTTGACAAGGAAGGGATTGAAGCTGTTGGTGGTGTTGTGGTGGCTAGGTATGGTTCTAATCCTTTGCATGTTATAGATAATGTTAAGGATAAGATTAAAGAACTCGAAACCGGTTTGCCTCAAAAAACGTTGGCAGATGGTACGGTTTCGAAAGTAACTGTGGTGCCTTTTTATGATAGATCAGGATTAATTCACGAGACCATAGGTACTCTGGAAACAGATTTAAAGCATGAAATTTTGATTAGTATTATAGTTATAATTATAATTATAATAAATCTAAGGGCATCATTTATAATTTCAAGTTTATTACCAATCTCAGTATTGGCAACATTTATAATTATGCGTCTGATGAATATAGATGCAAATATTGTTGCACTTTCAGGTATTGCAATTGCTGTTGGTGTTATGGTTGACATTGGTGTTGTCTTTGTTGAGAATGCTATTCAGCATATGGATAAACCGGAAAATAAGGGTGTTAAAAGTGGAAAGGCTTTTGTGGATATCATATATAAAGCTGTAAGTGAAGTCTCTACACCTACAATTGTTGCTATGTTAACTACGATTATAAGCTTTATTCCTGTATTTTTTCTTGAAGCTCAGGAGGGTAAGCTTTTTAAGCCTCTGGCTTATACGAAAACCATTACATTGATTTCTGCTCTGGTAGTTGGAATGACAGTACTCCCAACGTTGATTTATTACTTTTTTTCAATAAGAATTTACAGATTTAAAAAAATAAAATCTAATTTTTATTCAAAGTATATAACTGCAGGAGTTGCTATTTTGGCTGCTGTCTTATTTTTAGCATCAGAGTGGCTACCTGCAGGTCCTAAAGCTGGTTTCATAGTAAATTTTCTTATTGTAGCTATAAGTATATCATTAATACTAGGCTTTTTCTACCTGCTGATTTCAAGATATGAAAAAATATTACGTTGGTGTTTGGCAAACAGACTAAAGTTTTTGATGCTTCCTCTGTTTACTTTGGTTGCAGGGGTTACTATTTGGCTTGGTTTTGGAAAAGAATTTATGCCAAGTCTTAATGAAGGTTCGTTTTTGCTTATGCCTACGAGTATGCCTCATACCGGAGTCGAACAAAACTTAAAATATATTGAAAACCTGGATAGAAGAATTAAGCATATACCTGAAATTGAAATGACTGTTGGCAAATGGGGTAGGGTAAATTCTGCACTTGATCCTGCACCGGCTCAGATGT
>CAZFUO010000284.1:0-1484 GCA_964522065.1 uncultured Bacteroidales bacterium
CCTTTTCAGAAATTTGATAATGTATTAGTCGAGAAATAAATATACCACGAAATAAAAATAATATGTCAAAAACAGCTTTAATTACAGGAATTACCGGTCAGGATGGAGCATACCTGGCTGAGTATCTTATTAAAAAAGGATACCAGGTGCATGGTATTAAAAGAAGGTCGTCTATGTTTAATACTGACAGAATAGATCATTTATATCAGGCTCCATGGGAAGAAAACAGAAACATGATATTGCATTATGGTGATCTAACTGATAGTCTAAATCTTACCAGAATTATTGGCGAAATTAAACCTGACGAAATATATAACCTGGCTGCTATGAGTCATGTTAAAGTTAGTTTTGATACTCCTGAATATACTGCAAATGCTGATGGATTGGGAACTCTCAGAATTCTTGAAGCTGTTAGATTGTTAGAACTAACTAAAAAAACCAGAATATACCAGGCATCTACATCAGAGTTGTATGGTTTGGTACAAGAGGTTCCACAGAAAGAAACCACGCCTTTTTATCCCAGAAGTCCTTACGCAGTTGCTAAGCTTTATGCGTACTGGATTACTGTTAATTACAGGGAGGCATATAATATGCACGCCAGCAACGGTATACTGTTTAATCATGAATCTCCGTTAAGAGGTGAAACTTTCGTTACCAGAAAAGTGACCAGGGCTGCTTCGAGGATAATGCTGGGTATGCAGAAAAACGTATTTATGGGCAATTTGTCTTCAAAAAGAGACTGGGGACATGCTAAAGATTATATAAGGGCAATGTATTTGATACTTCAGCAGGATGAGCCTGATGATTATGTTATTGCTACCGGTATTACAACCACAATCAGAGATTTTGTAATAATGGCATTTGCTGAAGCAGGTGTTAATATCGAGTTTAAAGGTGAGGGTGTAGATGAAAAAGGTTTTCTTGCTGCTATAGATAAAGTTAAGTTTTCTGAAATGGTTGGGGCTGAATACTATGATGCTTTTAATGCCAGAATTGGAGAACAATTGGTAGGAGTTGACAAAAATTATTTCAGACCAACTGAAGTAGAATTACTTATAGGTGATGCTACTAAAGCCAGAACAAAGCTTGACTGGACTCCTAAATATGATTTAAAATCTCTTTGTAATGACATGATGGTAAGTGATATAAAGCTAATGAAAAAAGAGACTTACCTCAGAGACGGCGGATACAGAATAATGAATTATTTTGAATAAAATCATGGATAAAGATGCAAGGATATATGTTGCAGGGCATAACGGACTGGTTGGTTCTGCAATTTTAAAAAACTTAAAGTCAAAGGGGTATAATAACTTCTTATTGAAATCTTTTGAAGATTTAGATTTGATGGATCAGGCAAAAGTTGACTATTTTTTCAAAACCGAAAAGCCTGAATATGTATTTCTTGCTGCTGCACATGTTGGTGGTATCTATGCAAATAATGTTTTCAGAGCCGATTTTATTTATAAGAATCTTCAGATTCAAAA
>CAZFUO010000284.1:1584-3292 GCA_964522065.1 uncultured Bacteroidales bacterium
GAAAAAAGTCATGTATTGCCTGCCATAATGAGAAAAACCCATTTGGGTAATTGTCTTAAAAGAGGTGATTTAGAGCAAATAAGGCTTGATCTTGATAAGTATCCGGTTGAAGGTGTTGACGGTAAGTCTTCTGAAGATGAAATCTTGTCAATGCTTAAGAAATACGGTGTTTATAAAGACCATATTACATTATGGGGCACTGGTACTCCTACAAGAGAATTCCTGTGGAGTGAAGAAATGGCAGACGCCTGTGTTTTTGTAATGGAGAATATTGATTTTAAAGATCTTAAGGGTGATAATAACGAAGTAAGAAATTGTCATATTAATATCGGAACCGGAAAGGAGATTAGCATAAGGGATTTAGCCGAGCTTGTAAAAAACACTATTGGTTATCAGGGTGAGATTGTATATGATTCCACAAAACCTGACGGAACTTTTCGCAAACTGACTGATCCTTCAAAACTTCACAGTCTTGGATGGCATCATAAAATTGATATCAAAGAAGGCGTTGAGAGGCTTTACAATTGGTATATGAATAAATAATTTTATCTTTGTAATACTTAATTTAATCAATTATGAAAGGTATAATTCTCGCGGGAGGTAGTGCAACCAGGCTGTTTCCACTGTCAAAAGCAATTTCAAAACAGATAATGCCGGTTTATGATAAACCGATGATTTACTATCCTTTATCTACACTGATGCTTGCCGGCATCAGAGAGGTTTTGATAATATCTACTCCCAGAGATTTGCCAATGTTCAGAGATTTATTGGGTAATGGTGAAGAGTTGGGAATGAAGTTTGAATATATTGTTCAGGAAGTTCCTAACGGTCTTGCTCAGGCTTTTGTACTTGGTGCCGATTTTTTAAATGGTGAACCCGGATGTCTTATTTTAGGTGATAATTTATTTTATGGTCAGGGCTTCTCTCAAATGCTTAAGAGAGCTTCTTCTATTGATAAAGGTGCCTGTATTTTTGGTTATTATGTAAAAGATCCAAGTGCTTATGGCGTGGTCGAATTTGATGATGTCGGGAATGTGGTTTCACTTGAAGAAAAGCCTTTGGTACCTAAGTCACATTATGCAGTACCTGGTTTGTATTTTTATGATAGCAGCGTTACTCAAAAAGCCAGAGATTTAAAGCCTTCTGCAAGAGGTGAATATGAAATCACTGATCTTAACAGGATTTATCTAGAAGAGGGTGATCTTAAGGTTGAGCTGTTTGGCCGCGGTTTCGCATGGCTTGATACAGGTAATTGTGATAGTTTGCTTGAGGCTTCAAACTTTGTTGCAACTATTCAAAACAGGCAGGGTTTTTATGTGTCTTGCATTGAGGAAATTGCATGGAGAAATGGCTGGATTGATGACAATAAACTTAAAGCCTGCGGAGAAAAGCTTTCAAAGACTGCTTATGGACAATATTTAATTTCATTACTCGATTGAAAAATAAAAAAATGAAAACATATTTGGTAACCGGTGGTGCCGGATTTATTGGTGCAAATTTTGTTAAACATATACTGTCGTCATGCGATGATATTGATGTTGTAATACTTGATGCTTTGACATATGCAGGTAATCTGGGTACTGTTGCATCTGATATTGACAATAAAAGATGTTTTTTTGTAAAGGGCGATATATGTGACAACCAGCTTGTTAATGATATTTTTGATAAATATCCCGTTAATGTTGTTGTCAATTTTGCAGCTGAAAGT
>CAZFUO010000285.1:0-3283 GCA_964522065.1 uncultured Bacteroidales bacterium
GGATATATTTGTAAATAAATTTTTAGAAAAGACCTGAAAGTTATGAGAAAGATTGTGTTGATGGTTGCTGTCTTTTTATTGACAGGAATTGCTTTTTTTTCTTGTAAAGAAAAGAAAACAACCGCCGATGATAAGCTTACACTTGTTCATGGTGTACTTAAAACTACTACCTATTTAAATGATGACCCCACTAAGAAGAGCTTGCTGTCTGATGTCAGTATTGAGTTTCCTCTCAGCTATAGTGATGGTGTTGTATTAAATAAGGTGAGAAAGCAGGTACTACTTGATTATTATCCTGAGGCTGATACTATTTTCAATACTGCCATGGACGTCTTAAAGGCATATCTGGAAGACTACAATAAGTTTTTTATTGAGTCTGAGGGCGGTTTTTCTGATGAGGAAACCTCTGAATACGAAAACCAGAATGAAGATACTCCCTGGACTAACAATCAAAGCATGAATGTAAGGTTTAACGAAAAGGGATTGTTTTCTTATACTGTTTTCTCAGAACGTTTTACCGGTGGCGCTCATGGTGGCAAGAACTTTATTAATACTGTTATCGATCTGAAATCGGGTGAAAAAATTACCGAAGATGATCTTTTCAACGAAACCACTAAGCCATTGATAGTTAACATGATTATTGACAAAATAATGAAGACTCACAAGGTTGGTAAGGCTTCCGAATTGCAGGATATAGGATATTTTGATGTTTCTGAGATTGGCCTTAACAAGAATTTTTATCTTGATGAAAAGGGTTTGACTTATACATTTAATGAATATGAAATTGCTGCTTATGCAGTCGGAGCTACTGAGGTCAGACTGGGATATAATGAAATTGCCGATCTTCTTAAGCCTGGTTCACCTGTTGATATAATGATTCCATGATAGTTTTCAAATATTTTACCGGCCTTAGTGATGTGCAGCAAAAACAGTTTTCTGCTCTTGGCGATTTATACACAGAGTGGAATCAGAAAATAAATGTGATTTCACGTAAAGACATTGATAATCTGTACGAAAGGCATGTGCTTCACTCTCTGGGTTTGACAAAAATGTTGCAGTTTAAACCCGGCTCGAAAGTAATGGACGTTGGTACAGGCGGCGGTTTCCCTGCTATTCCTCTGGCAATAATGTATCCGGAGGTGCATTTTCATCTGGTGGACAGTATTAATAAAAAGCTGACAGTTGCCGCTAATGTGGCTGAAGCTATTGGTTTGAGTAATATCAGCTTAAGGCATTGCAGAGTTGAAGAAGAAAAAGAGAAGTTTGATTTTGTGGTTAGCAGGGCTGTTATGCCTTTGAAGGATTTAGTTAAGCTTTCTGCTAAAAATGTGGCGTCAAAGGGTATTAATGCCTTGCCAAACGGAATTATTTGCTTGAAGGGTGGAGAACTGCAGGAAGAAATTAAGCCTTTCAGAAATATTGCTACAGTTATTGATCTCGACCTTTATTTTGAAGAGGAATTCTTTAAAACCAAAAAGGTTATTTACGTACCGGTTTAAATTTTTATATAGTGGTTACAGTTAAAAGTTTTGTTTTTAATCCTTTTCAGGAAAATACATATATAGTTTATAACGCTGAGGGTGAGGCGATGATAATTGACCCGGGTTGTCACTCAAAATCGGAAGAGCAAATGCTTACCGATTTTATATCTCAAAAGCAGCTTAAGGTTGTTCATATAGTTAATACTCATCTGCATATAGATCATGTTTTGGGTAATGCTTTTACCGAACAAACATATGGTATTAAGGCCACAGCAAATAAGTCTGATGAGTTTTGGATGAAAGGTCTTGAAGCTCAGGCCAGAATGTTTGGCCTTGCTCTCAGACACGAGCCTACTCCTATTGGACAATATATTGCTGAGGGTGACAGAATCACTTTAGGTGATGATTATTTTGATATTTTCGAAGTACCCGGCCACTCTCCCGGCAGTGTGGTACTATATTCGCCAATCTCAAAAATAGTATTCGTTGGCGATGTCCTTTTCTACAACAGTATTGGCAGAACCGACCTTGCCGGCGGTGACTACAAAGCATTAATTGACGGCATAAAAACCAAACTCCTATCGCTCCCTTCAGAAGTCGTTGTCTACAGCGGCCACGGCCCCGCCACAAACATCGGGAGGGAGAGGGAGAGTAATCCGTTTGTATAGTGATTAGTGTTTAGTTTTTAGTTTTTAGTGTTTAGTGTTTAGTGGGGCGGGTGCGGGACTCGCTGAATACCAGGCGCTCGCGGGGCTCGCTAAACGCCGACAGGCTGCGCCTTAATGCCAGACGACGCGATAAACTGGTGGTTGCGATAAATTCCAAAAAGTTTTGGTACTATGTGTTTTTTAAAAAACATAGTTTAGACGTCGTCTAAATCAGCATTTTGAAATCGAGACAGTCATTTAGCCCAACTTCTGGCATTAAGCGTAGCGTTCGGCGTTTAGGCGCAGCCGCCTGGCATTAAGAAAAGCCACCGGCTTTTCGTTGGCATTTAGCGCAGCGCCTGGCATTTCCCTCTTCCTCTCGCCCCGCCCCACTAAAAACTAATCACTAAAAACTAATCCCTATTCTCTCGGAATCGTGATTGCAAATTCAGTGCCTTCTCCGGGCTGGCTTTCGACTTTAATTGTTCCGTTGTGTTTGGTTATAAAGTCTTTACATATAAGGAGACCAAGGCCTGTTCCTTTTTCTCCCGATGTGCCGCTGGTTGTGAATAACTGCTTGTCATCAAAGAGTTTGCTGATGTCTTCCTGCTTAATACCGATACCGGTGTCTTTTACTTTGATTGTGTAATTTGCCTGATCGGTTGAAGAACTTATTATGATGTCACTTTCTCTGCGGCTGAATTTAATTGCATTACTTATAAGGTTTCTGAATATTGTTGAAATCATGTTGGTGTCTGCATTAACAATTAGATTTTTATCAATGTTGTTAATTATATTGATTTCTTTGATTTTTGCGGTTTCGGAGAGAAGGGAAATGCAATGGTCTGCTAATCTGTAGATTTTAACTGCAGAGGGTTGGAAAACTACTTCATTTCGCTGGCTTCTGGCCCAAAGCAAAAGATTGTCAAGCAAATCGTATGCTCTTGTTGCTGAATTACTTAACATCTGCAGGGTTTTGGTAAGATTTTCTTTATCATCGAGATCGAAGTCTGTGAGAATCAATTCGATAAAAGACTTGAGGTTACCAATTGGACCACGAAGATCGTGACCTATAATCGAAAACAGATTGTCTTTGGTCTTATTTAAGTCTTTTAGCTGCTGCTGTTTTTCAAGCAAATCCAACTCAAATTGTTT
>CAZFUO010000286.1:0-3274 GCA_964522065.1 uncultured Bacteroidales bacterium
CTCCACAGGTTTCACAAGTGCATGTCAGGCTTTCTGTAGGAGGGCTTATTAATATTTTCGGATCCTTTTCATTTGTGCAGCATAGATCAAAAGCATAATAAAATCCGTCAAAGGCTTTTACCACTAATAATCCTCCGTATCCTATTCTGTCTTTTTCAAGTTGCCTGTCTTTCAAATATAAGTACGAACCGAAATTAACAAGTTTTTCTGTATCTATGTTTCTTTTTACATAAACCGGATAATCAGGAATTCCAGTGTCGGCAGGTACACATGAAAAACAAAAAGAGGCAAAAATACAGAGAGTTACAAATAAGGATTTTTTCATTTTTTCAATCACTTTCAATTATACTTCTGATTTTGTTTAAATGTTCAGCACTAAATTCCGGCGAATCTAAAACTCCAAGATTATCATTGAGTTGTCTAACCGAACTTGAACCTACTATAACAGTTGTGACTCTCTTGTCATTTAATATCCAGGCTAAGGACATTCTTGCTAATGTTTCTTCTCTTTCAATAGCTATTTTGTTTAGCTCTGATATCTTGAATAATACGCTTTCTGTTATTTGCTCCTTTTTCAGGAAACCATTCCTTGCAGCCCTGGAATCTTCCGGAATGCCTTTGAGATATCTGTCTGTTAGCAATCCTTGAGCAAGTGGGCTGAATGCACAAAAACCAACGCCATTTTTATGAGCGGTTTCGAGAACTCCGGATTCAACATTTCTATAAAAGAGGTTGTATTTATCTTGTTGTATCAGGCATGGAGTCCCGTTTAACTTTAGCATTTCATAGCCTTTTTGAGCTAATTCAGGTGGATATTTTGATAAAGCAGCATAAAGAGCTTTACCCGATTTGACTATGTCTGATAACGTTTGAATAGTTTCTTCTATTGGAGTGTATCCATCATATCTGTGGGAATAGAAAATATCAACGTAGTCCAGTTGCATCCTTTTAAGGCTTTGGTTGAGGCTTGCAATTAGATTTTTTCTAGAACTTCCGTCACCGTATGGGCCTGCCCACATTTCATGACCTGCTTTTGTAGCAATAATCATTTCATCTCTGTATGCTGAAAATGATTCTTTTAAAATTTTACCGAAATTCACCTCAGCACTTCCGGGAGGAGGGCCATAGTTGTTTGCTAAATCGAAATATGTTATACCATTGTCAAATGCAAATTCAATCATTGATTTGCTAACAGAATAGTCATTAATATCACCGAAATTATGCCATAGTCCTAAAGATATGGCAGGAAGATTTAAACCGGTACTGCCACATCTGTTATATTTCATCTTACCGCTATATCTTTCAGTTGCAGGTATGTATTCCATTTTTCTTGATTTTATTGTGTAAAGTTAGCAAAGTCGGTCTAAATATGTCACTTTTTGAGAAAAAAGCTTAGATGTCTGGGCACAAATGTATATTTTTGCATTTCGTGTATAAAATATTTGAAAATCAAAATAATCATAAAAATGAAAAAATACTTTTATTTACTAATGACAGCGACAATCATGATTGCTTGTAACGGACAAAAAGACAATCCGTTTTTTTCGGAATATACTACTCCGTTTGGAGTTCCTCCATTTGACAAAATAAAAACCGAACATTATATGCCTGCTTTTAAGGAAGGCATTAAACAACACGATGAAGAGATTGCAGCCATTGCTGGAAGTAGCGAAGAGCCAACTTTTGACAATACTATTGCCGCTTTAGATCTTGCGGGTTCGTTATTGAAAAAAGTTAATCTTGTTTTCTTTTCACTTACCGAGAGTGAAACAAATGATGAGATGAATAAAATTGCAGAGGAAATCACTCCGGTTTTATCTGAACATAATGATAATCTGTATCTTAATGCTGATTTATTTAAAAGAGTAAAAGCACTTTATGATAAAAAGGCTGAACTTGGTTTAGATCGTGAGCAAGAGAGGTTACTTGACGATTATTACAAAAATTTTGTTCGCTCTGGGGCAGCATTAACACCTGAAGATCAGGCAAAATTAAGATCAATAAATAAGGAGTTGGCCACTTTGACACTTAAATTTGGTGATAACGTTTTAAATGAAACCAATGCCTATAAACTTGTCATTGATAAAAAAGAAGATTTAGCCGGATTGCCTCAGTCTTCTATTGATGCAGCTGCAGAAGCAGCAACAGATGCTGGCATGTCAGGTAAATGGGTTTTTACATTACATAAACCAAGTTTGATTCCTTTTTTACAGTTTTCTCAAAAAAGAGAATTGAGGGAGCAAATGTTTAAAGCATATATCAACAGAGGTGATAACGATAATGAAAATGATAACAAGGAAATAATCAAAAAACTTGTAAATTTCAGAATCGATAAGGCAAAACTTCTGGGTTATGCTTCACATGCTGATTTCGTTTTAGACGAAAATATGGCTAAAACTCCTGAAAATGTTCTTTCATTTTTAAATGGCATATGGCCAAAAGCTCTTGTTCGTGCAAAAGCAGAAGTTGAAGACATGCAAAAAATGATAGTTGCAGATGGTGATACATTCAGATTGAAAGCATGGGACTGGTGGTATTATTCAGAGAGAGTCAGAAAAGAAAAATTCAATCTGGATGAATCTGAATTAAAACCATATTTTAAGCTTGAAAATGTTCGTCAGGGTGCTTTTGATGTTGCTAACAAATTGTTTGGCCTTACATTTAAAAAGCTTGACAGTATTCCTGTTTATCATCCTGATGTAGAAGTTTTTGAGGTTCTTGATGAAGATGGTTCACATGTTGGTATTTTTATGACTGACTACTTCCCGCGTCCCGGTAAAAGAGGTGGCGCATGGATGAGTAACTTCAGTGAACAATATTTCAAGGATGGAAAAGATAACAGACCAATTATCTATAACGTAGGAAACTTTACAAAACCTACTGCTGATGCACCTTCATTACTAAATCAGGATGAAGTTGAAACACTTTTCCATGAGTTTGGACATGGTCTTCACGGACTACTTTCTCGTTGTCGTTATATCTCTTCAAGTGGAACCAATGTAGCAAGAGACTTTGTTGAGTTGCCATCTCAGATTATGGAAAACTGGGCAATGCATCCCGAAGTTCTAAAAATGTATGCAAAACATTATAAGACAGGAGAAACTATTCCTGAAGCATTGATTGAAAAAATCACAAAATCTTCTGCTTTCAATCAGGGTTTTATGACTACTGAGTTAATTGCAGCAGCTTTGCTTGATATGGATTGGCATACTCTTGAAGCAAATACTTCTGATAATGTAAGAGATTTTGAGATCAACAGCATGAAGAAGGCCGG
>CAZFUO010000287.1:0-3267 GCA_964522065.1 uncultured Bacteroidales bacterium
TAAGACAATAGCCCAGCAAAAAAGCCGGTAGACTTTCTGAATATTTCAACTGCAAAGATTCTATTGTTTTTTTTACAGGATTAAATAAAGAGGATAATTCATTTATATTGCAAAAAAATAATCCCTGAAGAAAAGCAGATCTTGAATGTATTTCGCATCCTTTATCTTTAAGTTTTTTAAAATAATCAACAAATCTTTTATCGAAGTAATTAAATGGGGCTTGTATTATATCAGGTATTATATTGTTGTCAAGTAACACTTCTATTTCATGAATCTCATTTAGAGAAAATCCGATTTTTTTAATTTTACCCTCTTGTTTCAAATCATTTAACTTTTGCCACGAATCATTATTAGTAATCAATTGCATTGGCCTGTGTGCCATATAAGCATAAATACTATTAGTATTTAGTTTTTCAAGACTGGAGTACAAGCATTCGTTGACATCGTTTTTATCATCCAAAATAAATTTAGAAACCAGATCAAATCCTGATAAATCAAATGTTCCAAGTATATCTTCTGCCTCACCATATGCAGATGCAGTATCTATTGTGTTTATTCCGTTTTCAAGAGAATACGATAAAATTTTATTGATTTCACCGGGTGTAGTTTGTCCTGTATTATTTGAAATACCATAATTGGTTCCAAACTGGACTGTCCCTATCCCTACTTTAGTTTTC
Organism: uncultured Bacteroidales bacterium; assembly: GCA_964522065.1. Lineage (GTDB taxonomy): Bacteria > Bacteroidota > Bacteroidia > Bacteroidales > UBA1402 > UBA8389. Next base: position 678 of record CAZFUO010000287.1, read on the forward strand.
ATTTATAATAATTATCAATTGTCTCAATTATATATTCTTGCTCTTCTTCAGAAAGAGTAGGATACATCGGAATGCTTATGCAATGCCTGTAATAATTCTCAGAATTTGGTAGGTCACCTTCTTTCCATCCAAACTGTCTGTAATAAGGCATAAGGTGAGCAGGAATATAATGTATTTGAGCGAAAATCTTATTTTCTCTCAGATGTTTGAAAAGTCCCAGTCTATCTTCTACTTCGACCACATATAAATGATAAGCATGCCCTTCGACCAAGCCGGATTGTCTTAGCAGATAAGATTTATCCTGAAAACTTTTGAAGTATTTCTCAGCAATTTTTTTTCTTATAGCCAATCCGCTTTCTGCTCTTTTTAATTGACTTAGTCCAAGTGCTGATTGTATATCTGTAATTCTATAGTTAAATCCAATTTGTTGCATTTCCATATACCATGCAGGATATTCTTTTTCTTCGGCATAACCTCCTGTTGCAAAACAAATTGAATTTGTGTAGATATCGTCTCCTTTAGTTATACCATGTGATCTCAACCTATTGAGCTCTTTGTATAATTCCAGGTCATTAGTAGTAACCATGCCTCCCTCTCCACAGGCTATATGCTTAACGGGATGAAATGAAAATATTGCAAGTTCTGTATATTCACAGCTACCACATTTGCTATTATTTCCTTTTGAATCCACAAAATAGCCTCCGGGAGAGTGACAAGCATCTTCTATAATCCATATGCCGTATTCATCAGCCAACTTTCTGAATTCTTCAAGGTTGACAGACCTTCCTGCAAAGTCTACAACAACTATTCCTTTATAAGTTCCTTTAGGTGATGATTGTAATAGCTTTCTAACTGAGTTTATATCAATCAAATAAGTCTCAGGGTCAATATCTGCAAAAACAACTTCTCCACCACAATATTTTATGCAATTTGCAGATGCAACAAAAGTAATAGGTGTGGTTATTACTTTATCTCCCGGTTTTACATTTAAAGACAATGCGCTAATGTGTAGTGCCGCTGTTCCGTTTGAAACCGCAACTGCATATTTGCAACCAATGTATTTCGCAAAAGCTTCTTCAAACTCTTTAATTTTTGGTCCTTGGGTCAGATAATCTGACTTTAAGGTTTCAATTACAGCCTGTATATCTTCATCAGTTATATTTTGCCTTCCGTATGGAATATTTTTCATATCTCAAAAGAGTTGTCTAGATTTTTAATTTTATTTCTTAATCCCTCAATAGATTCCCACTCGGTATTTTCTCCAGAACTATAATGAAATCCCTCATGAACTCTTACAGCATTATATTGCTTTATAAAATCTTCGAGCTTCCATTTGGTTACGGGTGGTAAAATAGCATAATATTTACCAAGATCATATGTATTGAATGCATCAGATGCAGTTATCATTTCTTCATGAATCTTCTCACCAGGTCTGATACCAACTACTTTGTGCTCACATTCAGGGGCAATTGCTTTAGCGAGATCCATAATTCTGTAAGAAGGAATTTTCGGAACGAATATTTCTCCTCCCCAGGCATTTTCAAGTGCATATAAAACCATGTCAACTCCTTCCTGAATGGTTATGTTAAATCTTGTCATATTTGGATCTGTTATTGGTATGATTCCCTCTTTTTTCTTTTTTATAAAAAAGGGAATAACCGAACCATTTGATGCCATTACATTTCCATATCTGACAACTGAAAATTTTATTGGATTACTGCCCTTGTAATTGTTTGCTGCAACAAACAGTTTGTCGGATGCTAATTTTGTAGCACCGTATAAGTTAATAGGAGCACAAGCCTTATCTGTTGAAAGAGCTACTACTGCTTTTACATCAGTTTTTAAGCACGCTTCAATAACGTTTTGTGCACCTCCGATATTTGTTTTTACACATTCAGTAGGGTTGTATTCAGCTATATGGACATGTTTCATCGCTGCTGCGTGAATAACATAGTCTATGCCACTAAGAGCTCTAAGCAGCCTATCCTGATCTCTGACATCTCCAATAAAAAATCTTATTTGCGGGTATTTTGAAAAAGGATATTCCTGATCCATTAAAAATTGTTTTTGTTCATCTCTTGAATAAATAACTATTCTTTTAACATCAGGCCATTTTTCAAAAATGGTTTTTGTAAGCGCTTTACCGAGAGATCCGGTTCCTCCGGTTATTAAAACTGACTTGTTACTAAGCATTTGAAATATGTTTATTGGAATTCATTTTGTTTTCTATGCAAATGTAATATTTTGTAAGGATATTATATAAGTTGACAAAGCAAAAGGTCCCTAATAAAGTATGACATTAGAATCAAATTTAGAATGACTATTTAATTTCAATATTTGTATACTTTTGTATATCGGGACTATTATAAATATAACCTATATGGATAAGTACTACAGACAACTTGTAAAGTTTTTAAGGTCATGTGTTAATCTAATCGTCGTTTTGTTAAACATTGGAAAGACCAAATTTCAAATCTCTAAAATAAAGGAAAAAAATCATGAAATTCTAGTTTTGGGGAATGGTCCGTCTTTAAACGATAACTATGAAGAAGTTTTAAACAGAAACATTTCAGAAACTTCTGTATTTGCT
>CAZFUO010000288.1:0-3264 GCA_964522065.1 uncultured Bacteroidales bacterium
GTTGATGCTTTCGAAGGCCCTATGCCACAAACAAGATTTGTATTACAGAAAGCTTTACAGATTGGGCTAAAGCCTATTGTTGTTATAAATAAGGTAGATAAGCCAAATTGCAGACCTGAAGAAGTTCAGGAAGCAGTTTTTGATTTAATGTTCAGTCTTGAAGCTACAGAGCACCAATTAGATTTTCAGACAGTATATGGTTCTGCAAAAAAAGGTTGGATGTCTGAAGACTGGAGAAATGAGACTGATAACATTACTTTTTTGCTTGACCAGATTCTAGAACATATTCCTGCTCCTCAATATCTTGATGGAACACCTCAAATGTTGATTACTTCTCTCGACTATTCTTCTTATGTAGGAAGAATTGCAGTTGGAAGAGTTCACAGAGGAACTTTAAAAGAAAACCAGGACGTTACTTTAGTTAAAAGGGATGGCTCTCAGTTTAAATGCCGAATTAAAGAACTGCATGAGTTTGTTGGTTTCGGTAGAAAGAGAATGAGTGAAGTAAAATCGGGTGATATTTGTGCCATTGTTGGTATTGATGGTTTCGAAATCGGAGATACCATTGCCGATCCGATAGAGCCGGAAGCTCTTACTCCTATTGCTATAGATGAGCCAACCATGAGTATGGTTTTCACAATAAATAATTCTCCGTTTTTTGGAAAAGATGGCAAGTTCGTAACTTCCAGACATATCCACGACAGGTTAATGAAGGAACTTGACAAAAACCTGGCTCTAAGGGTTGAAAAAGATCCTGAATCTGATGTTTGGACTGTATTTGGCAGAGGTGTTTTACATCTTTCTATTTTGATCGAAACCATGAGGCGTGAAGGCTATGAACTTCAGGTAGGTCAGCCAAGAGTTATCATCAAGAATATTGATGGTGTTAAGAGCGAGCCAATGGAAGAAATGACTATTAATGTCACTGAAGAGTCTGCCAGCAAAATGATTGATGCAGTTACCAGAAGAAAGGGCGAACTTATTATGATGGAAACCAGAAATGACAGGGTTTACATGGAATTTAATATCCCTTCCAGAGGTATCATCGGACTTAGAGGTGTCCTTATGACATTATCAGCAGGAGAAGCTGTTGTGGCGCATAGATTTACCGGTTTCCAACCATATAAAGGTGAAATCGAAAAGCGTGAAAATGGTTCTATGATTGCTATTGAGACAGGTACTGCTGTCGCTTATGGTATGGATAAACTCAAAGACAGAGGTACATTTTTCATATACCCCGGTCAGGATGTTTATGCAGGACAAGTAGTTGGAGAGAGTAGTAAAGAAGGTGATCTTGTTATCAATGTAAATAAGACTAAAAAGCTTACTAATGTCAGAGCATCAGGTACTGATGATAAAGCTACATTGCCTCCTCCGGTTATATTCTCTTTAGAAGAAGCATTAGAGTATATTAAAGAGGATGAATACGTTGAGGTTACTCCAAAAAATCTCAGAATGCGTAAGATTATACTTGACGAGAACGAAAGAAAACGTAACGTAAAAAAGTAAACTAATATCCGGCTTTTACAAGCTGGGCAGCAATACAAAGTTCTTCATACCAGTCATTACCAAATCGTCTGATAAGAGGTTCTTTCAAAAATACATAAAGGGGTACGGCATTCTTCAATCCGAAGATTCGTGCCCCTGAACATATAGACCATTCCTGATAGTTTACTGCAGTATAAGTTGGGTATTTTTTTAGCCTTACGGGGTAAAGATGACAGGAAATGGGTTTTATAAAGTCTATTTTGCCTTCACGCCAGGCTTTTTCAATAGCGCAAAAGCAAGTTCCTTTTTCATCGTAACAGGTAAATACACAGTCTTTACCGTTAACTATAGATGTTACCATTTCTCCTTCTGCATCCGGATAGACTACTCCTTGTTTGTCAATAATATTTCTTGCTTCAATAGAAAGGTCTTCCCAAATATAAGGTAGTGAAGCTTCGATTTTTTCAATCTCTTCCATTTCTACCGGTGCTCCCGATTCTCCTTCTATACAACAAGCTCCTTTACAGTGACTCAGGTCACAACAAAAGTTTTGCTCAATTAGGTCAAGACTTACAAGTGTATCTTTTATCTGGATCATTTTATTATGTTAAAAAAGGAAACCGCATTTGCGGTTTCCTTGTAGATTATTGAAGTATCGTTTATTAACTAATCAGATTTTTACCTGTCATATCAGCTGGTTGCTCAATATCAAGTATTTTGCAAATTGAAGGAGCTACATCAGCCAGAATTCCGTCTGAAAGTTTTGCAGATGTATTTTCTGATACATAAACAAAAGGAACAGGGTTTAAAGAGTGAGCAGTGTTTTCAGAGCCGTCTTCGTTTATTGCATTATCTGCATTTCCGTGATCAGCAATAATAATCATTTCATAACCATGTTTTTTACCGGCCTCTATAACTTTAGACAAACAATCATCAACAGCTACAACTGCTTTTGTAATAGCTTCATAAACACCTGTATGTCCCACCATGTCACCGTTGGCAAAGTTTACAGTGATAAAGTTGTATTTTTCACTTTCAATTGCATTTGTTAAAGCTTCAGCAATACCATAAGCGCTCATTTCAGGTTGAAGGTCGTATGTTGCAACTTTTGGTGAGGGTATTAATATTCTGTCTTCATGTTCAAATTCAGCTTCACGGCCACCTGAGAAGAAGAAAGTAACATGTGCATATTTTTCGGTTTCGGCGATTCTGAGTTGGGTTAGACCTGCTTTTGAAACTATTTCTCCCAAAGTATTCTGAACATTGTCTTTATCGAAAAGAATGTTCATGCCTTTGAAAGTATCATCGTATGGTGTCATTGTGAAATATTCCAGAGGAATTGTTTTCATTCCTGCCTCAGGCATATCCTTTTGTGTCAAAACAATAGTTAACTCCTTTGCTCTGTCGTTTCTGTAGTTGAAAAAGATTACAACATCACCTTCCTGTATTGTAGCAAGAGGTTTGCCGTTTTCGTCAACATGAATTACCGGATTTACAAACTCATCTGTAATGCCTTCATCATATGATTCCTGCATTGCTTTTACCATGTCTGTTTTTGGTGCGCCTTCACCTTTAACAAGCAGGTCGTATGCTTTGCGAACTCTTTCCCAGCGTTTATCTCTGTCCATTGCGTAATATCTGCCAATGATAGATGCTATAGCACCTGTGTTTTTTGCAAGGTGTGCTTCAAGACTTTCGATAAAACTTTTACCACTTCTCGGATCGGTATCTCTACCATCCATAAAACAGTGAATGAATGTATTGCTAATGCCGTAT
>CAZFUO010000289.1:0-3254 GCA_964522065.1 uncultured Bacteroidales bacterium
CATTCAAAGGACTGTCTTCAACTTTGTCTGTAAGTTTTTTCGATCCTGAATAAACTAGATCTGCCGGAACCGCTGCGTCAAAACTTTCAGGATATTTATCTGCCAGATATTTTGAGAAAACATCATGTCTGGCAGAAGTCAAACCATTACTACCCATTCCTCCATTATACTCAGTTTCATAAGATGTCTGACCAAAAGATGCCAGTCCTACAATTACATCTCCGGCTTTAATATTTGCATTGTCTATAACCTGACTTCTTTTCATTCTGCAGGTAACAGTACTATCTACGATAATAGTTCTTACAAGATCTCCAACATCAGCGGTTTCGCCACCGGTAGAATAAACGCCTATGCCGGCCTGGCGAAGCTCTTTAAGCAATTCGTCTGTACCATTTATTATAGCTGATATTACATCGCCGGGTATAAGCATTTTGTTTCTGCCTATTGTAGAGGAAACCAGAATGTTATCTACTGCTCCAACGCAAATTAAATCGTCGATATTCATTATAAGGGCATCCTGTGCGATACCTTTCCAAACTGAAAGATCTCCTGTCTCTTTCCAGTAAATATATGCTAAAGAAGACTTTGTACCCGCTCCGTCAGCATGCATTATGTTACAGTAATCGGGATCACCGCCTAGAATATCAGGAACTATCTTACAGAAAGCTTTAGGATACAGACCTTTGTCTATATCTTTAATCGCCTGATGTACATCTTCTTTTGAAGCTGATACTCCACGCAATATGTATCTCTGGTCACTCATTTTGATTATTTTTTTCGACTCGCAAAGATATGAAAAATATATAACACATTAAATTAATACAATGCCAATCGGATTTTCCTAAAAATAGTTTAGATTTGCAATCGATTGTTAATTGAATATTTATGCACAATACAAATCAAGATTTATGTTAAAGAAAACTCTAAGTCTTTTAGTTGTGGGATTACTGTCTTTTGGTATGAGTATGGCTCAGGGCGTACTCAAAGGCCTTGTTTTAGATGGTGAAACCAATGAGCCCATTGTGGGTGCTTCAGTAATCAACCTTGATACAAAAAAAGGTGACGTGACAAATCTGGATGGTAGTTTTTCAATCAAAATTGATCAGGCTACTGCCAATGTTGAAATTACTTACCTGGGATACAAAACTTTTACAAAAAAAGTTGATATCTCACGTCAGACAGATTTAGGAACCATACTTTTAGAGTCAGATGCTATTGGTCTGGGTGATGTAACAGTTACAGCTTCTGTAGCTATCAGAAGAAAGACACCTGTAGCACTTTCTACTATTGATCCTTCAACTCTTGAAGTAAAGTTGGGTAATCAGGAATTTCCTGAAATTCTTAAAATGACTCCCGGTGTATATGCAACCAAACAGGGTGGAGCTTTTGGTGATTCCAGAATTAACCTTCGCGGTTTTGAATCTACAAATATTGCAGTAATGATAAATGGTGTACCTGTTAACGACATGGAATGGGGTGGTGTTTACTGGTCCAACTGGGCAGGTCTATCTGATGTTACCCGTTCAATGCAGGTACAAAGAGGTCTTGGTGCTTCAAAGATATCATCTCCTTCGGTGGGCGGTTCTATAAATATTGTAACCAAATCTACAGACGCCAAAAAGGGCGGAACCGCTTTTTATTCAATTGGTAATGATGGATATGCAAAACAGGGTTTTTCAGTTTCGACAGGACTTACCGATAAAGGATGGGCTGTAACTCTGCTAGGTTCTAAGACCGCTGGTAACGGATATATTCAGGGAACAGAGTTTGAAGCATATACATACTTTATGAATATTTCAAAAGTATTAGACAATCACACAATTTCATTTACAGGTTTTGGTGCTCCTCAATGGCATAACCAAAGAAATAACAGTGACTTTCTAACAGTATCAGAATGGCAAAAACAGCCACTGGGTTATAAGTACAATGCTTCTTATGGTTTCGGCTTGAATGGTCAAAGAAAACAATCTTCAAGAAACGAATATCACAAACCACAGTTCTCATTAAACCATTACTGGACTATAGATGAAAAAACCTCTTTATCTACAGCTGTTTACGCTTCTATAGGTAATGGTTTTGGATTTAGCGGTCAAAGTTATGACAGTGGATCGAGAGCTAACTGGTATGGTGCCAGTGAAGGTGTTCCAAATACCAAGTTCAGAAACGATGATGGTACTTTCAATTATGCTGCAATCTATGGCATAAACAAAGATAATATCAATGGTTCTCAATACGCAATGTCTCAATCTGTTAATCAACACAGATGGTACGGATTGCTTTCTACTTATACAAATCAGATAAATAAAAATCTGGAAATATCCGGTGGTTTCGACTTCAGATACTATAAAGGTATTCATACAAATGTTATCACCGATCTTTATGGAGGAGACTTTTATTGACAATACAAACAGACCAAATATTCCCGGAACCGCTTATAAATTTAACAAACTTTCTGTAGGAGATGTGGTTTACAGAGATTACGACGGATTTGTAATGTCAGAAGGTCTATTCGGACAGGCAGAATATACTTACGAAAAACTAAATGCATTTGTTTCAGGTTCATTGTCAAATACTTCATACTGGAGATATGATCGCTTTTATTATACTGAGGAAAATGCAAAATCAGAAACTGTTAACAGCCTTGGCTTTACAGTAAAAGGTGGTGCAAATTACAATCTTGATGAATATCAGAATGTTTTTGCTAACATTGGTTTGATTTCAAGAGCTCCTTTCTTTTCAGGAGGTGCATTTCTTCAATCAACAACAAGTAACATTACCAATCCAAATGCAGTAAACGAAAAGAGTTTCTCAATGGAGTTAGGCTATGGCTTCCGTTCAAAATGGCTAACAGCTAACTTTAATGTTTACCGTACTGCATGGTTAGACAAAACTATGGTTGTTTCTCAGGATGCATCAACTCCTGAGGCTCTGGTTATAAATATGGAAGGCGTTAATGCACTTCATCAGGGTATTGAATTAGACCTTATCGCAAAACCAGTAAAGAATCTTGAAATAACCGGTATGGTTTCGATAGGAGACTGGAGATGGTCTAACAATGCATCAGGATACATGTACACACGTCAGGGTCAACCTGTTGACAGAAACGGTAACGAGGTAGAAATGCTAAGCCCTGAACATTACAAAATGACAGTAAATATGAAAGGTGTAAGAGTAGGTAACTCTGCTCAGACATCTGCAGCTTTAGGTTTAAATTATGAATTATTAAAAGGACTTAAAGCCGGACTGGACTTTGT
>CAZFUO010000290.1:0-3247 GCA_964522065.1 uncultured Bacteroidales bacterium
TGTTTCTTGCTGAAAGGCAAAAGTCGGCCTTCTCACGCATTTACGGCTATTGTGTTGTCAGTATCTTCCTTTTTCATGTACTAATAAATGTAGGAATGGTGCTTGGACTATTACCTGTTATCGGTATTCCATTGCCATTCCTCAGTTATGGAGGTTCATCACTTTGGGCATTTACTATACTGCTTTTTATATTTATCAGGCTTGATGCAGACAGAAATCTGCAAAGATGATCAATTAAAAATGAGTTCTAAACCTATGTCTTCCAATCCTATAAGTGTTTGGTCGCGCATTCCGTTTTTAATCTCTACACGAAACCACCTCTTTTCAGGCCTTTTTAAAACTTTAAATTCAGCAATTGGATAATCAAGACTAAAAACTGAACCCCAGCCGGTTCCTTTCCATTTGCCTTCATTATTTGCAAGTTTTAGTTCAATAGTATCTTTATGAATATAACCGTCTGAGGTCTTGATTTTTATAAATAGCCACAAATCGCTGTATGGATAAAGAGTATTATGTCTTAAATTTATTAATGCTTTTAGTTTTTCAGGCTGGTCTTTTTGCAGACTATCCTGAAAAACAAAAGCTTTTCCAATTTCCCAACCCTTACCAGGTATTCTGAAAGAATTATGATAAGCATGTTCGGTGTTGCATGAAGCAACCAAAAGCAATAAAATAAAGCAACTATTTATTATTACCGTTTTCTGGTTTCTTAAAATGCTCAGGTTTATTCCCATTACTTACTACCTGGTTTTTGTTTGGCTTGTTGAAATGATTTTTTTTATTCTTTTTGTTTTTTGAAGCCTTGTTGTTATTATTATCAAACCTATTCAGACCATCTTGAGTCAGAATATCTCCAAATTCATTTTTCTTTTCAACTTCAATTACTTCAGAAAGGCTGTCAACCTTAATACCTTTTCTATTGAGAGCAAATATTTTTTTAGCTCTCTCTACTGAAATGACAACCACATTTGCAGGAAAATCCTTACTGGTTGAATATGTCATCATTCTACCGAGTATATCAACCTTAAACAAGTAATATGTGCTGTCTTTAGTATCCAGATATACTTCTTTTGAAGGAATATCTCTTAGAGACTCAACATAAGTGTCAATTTCATAATTAAGGCAACATTTTAGCTTAGCGCACTGGCCGGCAAGCTTTTGAGGATTTAATGAAAGATCCTGATATCTTGCTGCATTTGTCGAAACCGACACAAAGTTTGTCATCCATGACGAACAACATAACTCTCTACCGCAAGGACCAACACCACCTATTCTACCAGCTTCCTGACGTGCTCCAATTTGCTTCATTTCTATTCTCACTTTAAAAGTTTCAGCAAGAATCTTAATCAGCTGCCTGAAGTCAACTCTGTCATCAGCAATATAATAGAAAATAGCTTTATTGCAATCTCCCTGATACTCAACATCCCCAATCTTCATATTGAGTTTTAACTCTTCTGCAATCTTACGAGATTTTAACATGGTTTCGTGTTCGAGAGCTTTAGCCTCTTCGTATTTTTCCATGTCAACCGGTCTGGCTTTTCTGTAAACCCTGCGGGTTTCCTGTTGCTCAAACCTGTAATTGTTTTTTTTCATTTGCTTTAGTACCAGAGCTCCGGTAAGAGTTACCGTACCAATATCATGCCCCGGACTTGATTCAACCGCAACTACATCTCCTTTTTCAAGAGGCAGCTTGTTGCTATTTAAAAAATAACCTTTTCTTGTATTTTTAAACTGAACTTCAACCCAGTCTGTAAGAGTTTGTGCATCAGGTATATCGCATAGCCAGTCAAAAGTATTTAATTTATCCAGTTTGTGCGCGCTGCAGGCCTTTTTTTTACCGCAACAGCGACTTGTATCGTATCTATATTCCATTATCTTGATTTCAAAGGGTTTGGGGCAAAAATAGACGAATTTGACGAATGCTGCAAATCATTTTTTAAATAGTATAATCGATTGCAGTGCAAGATCAAAAAAAACAAGTTTTGCGTTAACGTTGCTTTCTATGTGTCTTTCAGCTAAAGATAGTTCGTCCATAAATGCCATTATATTTTTATGATTTATAAATGGTGAGAAATTTTTTGAAAATGCATTTTCATTAGGGTTTAGATAATTAAGATCAGTATTACCGACGTTTAGTATAAAGTTCTCTCTAACAAGTCTTTGAGAATATGAAAAGAACCTTTTCTGTTGCTCTCTTCCTATTTTTACCATATCCTCAGACCAGGTTTTCAAATCTTTCAGGCTTTTTTGTTTTTCAATTTTCTTTTCTGCAGAAAAGTTTGCAATTGTGTATGCACCTCTCATACATCTTTTGAATTGCTCCAGAAAGAATTGATTTTCCTGACTCGATTCTACACAATCAACAGCACCCAAAAAACTTCCAGATGCTAAACGGGCAAAACTTAAGGCATCATCTTCTGAAAAATTGTACTTGTTTTTTAAAGCCACAGCAAGATCATTAACTGCAATGCCATGAACCCTGGTAATCTGTGTTCTCGAAACCACGGTTGTCAAAAGTTTATCACTTTCTTCAGTAACCATCAGGAAAATTGTGTTTTCGGGCGGTTCCTCAAGTAATTTTAAGAGCTTGTTTGCGCAACTGTCGTTCATTTTTTCGGGAAGCCATATTATAACAATCTTATATTTAGACTCATATGCTTTCAGGCTTAGTTTTCTGATTAACTCATCACTTTCTTCAGCATATATCATTCCCTGTGAGTTATCAGCCTTGATAAAGGTCATCCATTGGTTGTATCCAAAATAAACAGACTCTGTACACATCTTTCTCCAGTCAGGAAGAAAGTCATCGCAAACCCACTTTTTACTTGAATTTTTTTTGTAGATAGGATAAACATAATGCACATCAGGATGTATCATCTTGTTGAACTTCTGACATGATGTACATTTGCCACATGCATCATCCTGACCCTTGTCAAGGCAACATATATATCTTGCATAAGCCATAGCTAACTGCAATGTCCCTGTACCTGCAGCACCTGTTATCAACTGTGCATGCGGTATACGAGAACTATTTACAGATTTTACAAACCTTGTCTTAATATCAGACTGCCCTATAACATCACTGAAGTACATAATTTTTATTTTACGACAAAGCACAAAGATAAAAAAAATCGGTACATTTGTCCCCGATTTTCACATGTCAATAGGAGAGTTGGCAGAGTGGTCGATTGTGGCAGACTCGAAATCTGTTGAACCCTCCGGGGTTCCGGGGGTTCGAATCCCTCAC
>CAZFUO010000291.1:0-3244 GCA_964522065.1 uncultured Bacteroidales bacterium
GGCAACAATTAAAATTAATGTGCCCGGATAGCCTATCTTCACTTTTAGCATTTCAGTTAGAAAGTATCCGTGAGATCCACCCCAGTACAGGAATGTGTCCTCATATATAAATTTAAAGAAGAAACCCAGAGCTATTGAAAACCAAATGAGCGCAATTGTGTTTAATATAAAGGCTTTGAGTAAGTTGATTTTTTCAACTCCAAGCAATTTTAATGAAATTAACCATAAAAACACAAGAATGAATACCGAAGGTATGCCAAACCAACCATTTATAAGGATATTTGAGATCCATGCCCCAAATGCACCGCCGAAATTCAATATATCGCTGTCAAGATCTTTAATTTTAGAGAAGGGCACATTGTTAACCTTACTAAAATCGGAGTTCCCCGTGAGAATAAATGAAAAAAATATAATAGTCAGATACAGAGTAATGCTAAGTAAAATAATACCAAGGATTATTTTTGTTTCCTTCTTTTTCCAGAATTGTATAAACCTGGAAACAGGCTTATTATCAGTTGCTTTGCTCTTTGCGGTTTTTGCCTTTGCCATTTTTTGAGAAATCTTGTTTAACTGACAAAAATACAAAAAACAATTATACCCCATTAATGTATATTTTGTTTTTATTAAGATTTCTAAAGATTGGTTTGAATCATTTTTTGTACTTTTGCAGCTAATTATTTTGATTATGTCTGATACCAATAATAAAGTTAATCCGGTTTATTCTAAAAATACTATCGAATTTGTTGCTGTAGCAAAGTCTTTTTGTGATTTTCTGGAGCAAGCAGGTAAGGTTGATAAAGATAAATTTGTCGAAACCATGGTGCGCTTGTTGCCTTTACTATATCTGAAAGGCACTTTGCTGCCCGAGGCCAATGAGCCGGCAGATGATTACCCTGAGTCTTTTGCAACAGAATTTCAATATGCAGCAATTGCTGACCTTGTATCATCCCTTTTGGGAGAAGACGATACGTATCTTGAAGTATTTCACCAGGACATAGCTTTATCTGATGGCCCTTTAACTGCTAATATTTCTGAAAATATTGCAGATATATGGCAGGATATATATAATTTCGTAGAAACCTTCAGGCAAGGATATGACGATGCCATGAATGATGCACTCTGTGTTTGCAGAAATAATTTTGCAGGTTTCTGGGGGCAGTCACTGGTAAACGTTATGCGTGCATTGCATGCGATTTATTATTCTGAAAAAACTGATGATGAGGAAATGTAAAACATCAATATCTAAAGAAGACATTAATGCTTTGCCGCTCGAGATATATCCGGGCTCTATTGTCGTGGTCGATTCTCTGCCTTCACTTCAGTCTGCAATGAATTTTCTCAATCAGCAATGTATTGTAGGTATTGATACCGAAACCAGGCCTGTTTTCACCAAAGGTAAAAAGAACAAGGTTGCCTTAATGCAGGTTTCAAACGAAGACGTTTGTTTTCTTATCAGATTAAATCATGTTGGAATAACAAAGGAGATCTCCGATTTTTTCAACAACGACAAGATTATAAAAATAGGCCTTTCGCTTAAAGACGATTTTATGATGTTAAGAGCCCGTTGTAATACTCTTGAACCGCGAGGTTTTATAGATTTACAGGATTTTGTCAGATCATACGGGATAGAAGACAGCAGTCTTCAAAAAATATATGCACTGCTTTTTGATAAGAAGATTTCAAAATCTCAAAGGCTTTCAAACTGGGAAGCCGTCCAACTAACCACTGCCCAGCAAAATTATGCTTCACTTGACGCTTACGCATGCCTGAAAATATATAATGAGCTCAAAAAAAATGATATCATTTTCGAAGCTCCTGTCATAGAAGAAGAGTAGTTAATCACGATGTGATATTAAGGCGTTTTTAGCTTGATTTGTCAGTATTTTTGGCCTTAAAAAATCAAATAATTCAATTGACCAATAGCGAAAAAGATGTTATCAAACATTTTTTTGCAAAAAAATCCTATAATTATTTTTTTATAACTCTATCTCTAAAATTTATTATGTTTCAATAAATCAATACATTAGCAGGTATGACAGCGATTTATTATAAGTGTACAAAATACACCGATAGTTAAAACGTGTTAATAAGCGTAAAATTATGCCTGAAATATTTGCATAAATCGCAAATGCCCCATATCTTTGTACTGTGTTTTTCATGGTATTAGATTTAAGGTTAAGGAAGATTGGTTGTCGTGAGACAACCTTCTTTTTTTTATACCCATCACACAATAAAAACAGCCCAACTGCCCAACCCCAAAACTCCTAAAACCATTCCCCCAAAAACTTTCATCTAATTTTCGTTCGCATTAAATAAATTGTATTTTTGTCGCTTGTTATTTAATTAATATAATATCATGGGTGAACAACTAAATATAAGCCAGCTTACGGGAATTACTGTAACTTCATTAATAAGGGGAGTACTTGGCATTTTTATACTTTTACTTATTGCATTCGTTTTTAGCAGAAATCGTAGAAATATTGACTGGAAGCTTGTGGCTGTTGGTTTGGTAACTCAGATAATTTTAGCGGTTTCGGTATTGTATTTACCACCGGTACAAATGGTATTTGATTTTGTTGGAAAGATTTTTGTCAAGATAATGGGATTTACCGGGGCAGGAGCTTCATTCCTTTTTGGTTCTATTTTAAATACTCAGTCTTTCGGTTATATTTTTGCTTTTCAGGTATTGCCTACAATAATTTTCTTTTCTGCTCTTACCAGTCTTTTGTACTATTTGAATGTGATTCAAAAGGTTGTTCAGGCTATTTCTTGGGGGTTGAGAAAGATTCTTAGAGTTTCGGGTGCTGAAGGTCTGACTGTTGCAGGAAATATTTTTCTTGGGCAGACAGAGTCTCCTTTGCTAATAAAAGGCTATTTGGGCAATATGACTGTTTCTGAAATATTCCTGGTTATGACTGCAGGTATGGCAACTATTGCCGGAGGGGTGATGGCTTCATATATTGGAATGCTGGGTGGAGGCGATCCTGTAACTCAGCTTGCTTTTGCCAAGCATTTGCTTTCAGCGTCTATAATGGCCGCTCCGGGAGCCATAGTTTTTGCCAAGATATTAATACCTCAAACAGAAAAAGTTACAGAGACTACTTCAGTTGAAAAGAATCAGGTTGGAACTAACATTCTTGACGCTATTTCTAACGGAACCACTGATGGCTTGAAGCTTGCTGTTAATGTGGCAGGTATGTTGCTGGTTTTTATAGCTTTCGTTGCATTTGCAAATTACATAGTC
>CAZFUO010000292.1:0-3231 GCA_964522065.1 uncultured Bacteroidales bacterium
AGTCTTTTAAACATCCTATTGGGATTATCATAACGCCGTCATCTCTTCTATATGAAATAGCTCCACCGGTCAGTACAATCAAAAGGTCGGGGAGTCTGAGGGAGGTATGCTTATCATTCTTGATTTTTTCTTTAAGAAGGTTGTTTAATTCGATTAAATGCTTTGCTCCTTCTTCAATATCCCGGCTACCAAGTTTGCATTCAATTAGTGCATATCTACCATCATCCAAATGAAGTACTGCATCAGCTTCCAATCCGTATCTGTCGTTATAATATGAAAGATTGCCTCCTAATTCCTGCGAATATATTTTCAGATCTCTCAGACATAAACATTCAAATAAAAATCCAAAGGTTTTTAAATCCATTAATAAACTCTGTGGAGAAGCGCCCATTGTAGCTGCAGCTATTGATGGGTCTACGAAACAACGTTTTTTACCGGCTCTGATTACAGTTGCAGATCGAATAGCAGGAGACCAGGCTTCAATATCTTCAATGACGAATAACCTTTCTAATGCTCCAACATAATCATCAAAAGTTTTCATTGAAGTGCTCTCCATTTCAGATGAAACATCTGCAAGCATACTGGTTTTTTTAGCTAATGTACACAGGTTTCTGGCATAAGAACGCATAATAAGTTTTGCCAAAACAGGATTACGTTGCACCTTATCTACTTTTGAAATATCTTCATTACAAATTATATCTACATAATCCTTTGCAATCAATAATTTGGCAGCTGCACTCATGTTGTCTAAAGAAGCAGGCCATCCACCCCTACAGGAAACAAAAACGAGTTCTTCTATAGACAAATCTGATGTAATGCCATCAATGTTAATATCTTTATTATTAAAGAGTTCTTTCAGTGAAATCTTACCATTAGATTCTTTTGATTCATACAGGCTCATAGGATACATTGACATTCTGGATATTCTTCCTGTTCCTGTATGCATAATTTCATCATCATTGATTACAGTAGAACCGGTCAAAATAAACTGTCCTCTTAAACGTCTTTCATCAACAGCATGACGAACTGTATCCCATAAAACCGGAGCTACCTGCCATTCATCAATTAGTCTTGGTGTTTCGCCCTGTAACAAAATGGATGGTTTGGTTTGGGCAACTGCCAGATATCCTTCACGGGTATCTGGGTCCTGCATTTTAATGACGCTCTTTGCTTGCATCCCGGCAGTGGTTGTCTTTCCACACCATTTCGGACCCTTAATTTGAACAGCTCCAAAAGCTTCAAGGCGAAGTTTGAGATAGTCTATCTTTTCATATTCACAAATACCACTTCGTGTTTTTGAGGCTTTTCACTTCGTGTTTTTGAGGCTTTTCACTTCGTGTTTTTGAGGCAAATCTAAGATTTGCTATTAGTATATATCACTTTGTTTTATTTCTATATCTGTGAGCTTCAGCAGTATCAAACATAAGTCTTTAATTTTACCACCAGACCACCTGTCAACGACATGATACTTGCCGTCAGCTACTCCTTCCAGTATCCATTGTGCCCCATCTAATCCAAAATTTCTTTCTGTTGTCGGTAATTTCCAAAAATCAATTGATTTAATAGCGGTTTCGAAATCCTGCCATTCGTTAAGGGTCAATGTTTTACTTTTATTTACAACTATTTTACCCGGGTTATATCCTCCCTGACCATCAGTAACTTTCCAATACAATTTAACTGAGTCATCGTTTTTTTCCAACCTGATTGCAATTGGATTATGAAATGTCCTGAGCCAGGTAAATCTATATACCGTTTTTGGTAAGGAATCGCTTAATACTGTTTCTTCTAAAGCTTTAAGATGTCGTGAATACCAATTATTACGGAAAATAGCTGATTGAATGCCCGAAACTTTATTCTCTGATTGTGAGACATAATCAAAAACATTAACCGAGTAATTTGTCGCCCAATCTTTTGGCAAGTCGGCTAAGGCTAATAAAGGGAAATGAGAGGATTGCACCTTATAGTTTTGGTAGAACGTTTTCTTTATGTTGTCACCTGAATAGTTTGCAAGTTGTAACAGCGGGAATTTTAAGGATTCCTTATTATAATTGCTTTGATCAAAAAGTTGCGAAAAGTACTTAATCGCATTTGTATAATAGTTATTTAGTTTTACTGTATTCTTGTTTGTCGCGAATTCTCTGACAAAAAGATCATAATAAAACCGGCCTATAGTATTAATGGTTTCCGCATTCGAGCTGCCAAGCTTATAAGCCATTTCAAGATAATTAATCCGTTGATCGATTGATAATCCTGCACAATCGGAATTTCGCTTATCGGCTCTAAGCAAATACAATTCAGGACTTTCAGGGTTTTCCTTTATTAATTTGTCAAAAAATAGATTTATAGAATCTTTCTGATTTTTTTGGTTATATAATTCAACTATGTATCTGATAGCATTTTTATTATTAAAATCTATTTTTAATAACTTCAGGGCAACATCCTTTTTTTGCCCCCATTTTTCATTTGCTTTATAAAAGCTTAGTTCGTGTTCCAACTCTTTAACTGTCTGGGAAAAACAGCTTAAACACATAAACAATAAAAATCCGGTAAATAATCTCTTCATCACATTCTTTTTTTATAATCCATTTCGACCAACATTCTTTTGTTTGCAGAACCGTGAGATGGTAAAAATAGTGAGCAATTTGTTTCAAGTAGTTTCCCCCAGCTTTCAATCATCTTTGTAATATCTACTGCAAATGGCGGAAATACAGATCTTTGGAAAACTCCAAACATAGCATCCCCAACAATTGCAATTTCGTCATCAACAATTAAACTCATAGAGCCACCGGTATGACCCGGATTATGCATTAAATACGCATTAAAACCAAATTCTTTAAGGTCAAAACGGTCATCAACCAATAAATCATATTCACATGGGTCGTATTTAAATCTATTAAGAAACCGCTTTCCAAAGGCTTTTACAAGTGGCCGGGTAATCAATGTAGTCCCCTTAAATATAGCATTTTTACCAACAAATAGATATTCAGCATCCTCTTTCTGGATAATCACTTTTGACCCGAATTTATTTTTAATCCGGTTGGCATTTGCAACATGATCGAAATGTGCATGTGTCAAAACCAAATAATCAATGCTGTCTATGCCGAGTTTATCAAGATTATGCTGTAATCTTCCCCATAACATCTTAATCGATGTGTCAATCAGAATATTTTTATTTCCATCAGTAAGCAGGAAAACATTACTTCTCCCGGATAACACCCGAATTATCAGGTA
>CAZFUO010000293.1:0-3207 GCA_964522065.1 uncultured Bacteroidales bacterium
CGTAAACCCCCGCTATCATGCCACCCGCCGACACCTTTTGTCCCTCGGCAACCGCGAGATCAACGGAGCCGTAGCCGCCGCTGCCGATAACAGTCTCGTTTCTGACAACGATTCCGGAGGCGTTTATGCCCTCCTGCACAGTCATATTGACCGCCAGCGTGCTTTTAAAGGGGTTCATCATTGAGTGAGCTATCGAAAAGCCGAAATAGCTCAAAAGGGCGACGAATATCACCGCAATTATTATGTTTGTGATCAAATTTATAGCTTCCGCCATGATGCCCGGAACGCTTCTTATTAACGTCTTCAGAAATTTCCTCAATCAGGCCATGCTCTACATCACTTTTGTGATACAGCTCGTGCATTTCGTCAAACATCTCCTTGCTAACCTTGCCATCCTTATCAAAGAAATCTGCTCCCTCATATATCTTAACGATAATATGAAACAAACGATCCAGACCCCAGCCTTTTCTTGCAATTGTTGGCACAATTGGCGCACCAAGCAATTTACTAAGCATTATATAATCAAGCTTACTACCGCTTTCACGCAACTCGTCATACATGTTTAAGGCAATAACCATGCGGACATTCATATCAATAAGCTGTGTTGTAAGAAATAAATTTCTTTCCAAATTTGAAGCATCAGCTACATTTAAAACAATATCAGGTACATTTTCAACCAGATGATGCCTTACATACAACTCCTCAGGACTATAAGCTGTGAGAGAATAAGTTCCGGGTAAATCAACCAACTTTATTGTATAGCCCATGTACTTTAATGAGCCCTCTTTGGCATCTACCGTCACCCCGCTGTAATTGCCCTCATGCTCATGACTGCCCGATGCTCTGTTAAAAAGCGTGGTTTTGCCACAATTAGGATTTCCGACAATTGCTACATTAATATGCTTACGCTGCTCAAAAGCAATACGCTTAAGTTGCTCCTCTTCAAGAATACCTGTAACATCTTCCCCTTGAGACTTCTCTTTCACTTCGCTCATACTCACCACCTCAATATTTAAAGCCTCGCTTCTTCTCAACGAAACCTCATAAGACATAACCCTGTACTTCACAGGATCCATAAGTGGTGCATTTTGTAAAGATTCGACAACTTTCCCTCTCACAAAACCCATTTCAATAATGCGTTTCCTGAAACCGCCGTGGCCTGAGACTTTAACAACCACAGCCTTTTCACCGGTTTTTAATTCTGAAAGTTTCATTGTTTTATAATTACAACTTTGGGAAAATACAACAGGCTGCAAATATATGCAGCCTGTCGTTATGTATCAATACCTAGCAATGGGTATTATTAAACAGCTTTTAGTAAAATAGATCTTGTATTATCTTGTTTTTCTGCTTTTTCGTTTTTCTCGCAGACTTTCAACTGGAAATAGTTTAACCATGGCAAGATGAAACAACCCGGATGCACTGGTGCAAGAATTATAGTATTCTCATTGGGAGAATATGCTCCAAATATGGCGCTTACCACATAGAGATCGTCTGAAGATATCTCTGCATACAAAACGTTGTCTAATGACAAATCTTTGTCAAGATCTTTCGTCATAAAATAGCCGGAAACATGCGACATAAACTTGCAGAATGTCTTGCCATCCATTCTCCAACGATTTCCTTTCTTGACTAATTGCATATAAGTGTCTTTGCAATCCATATTCTTTGTTTTTCTTTTTACCAATGTATATTGTTCTTCCATTATCTCTCTGTTTTATTATTTTAATAAACCCAGAGATTGTATTCTTCTCGCCAACTTAACTGCTTCTCCTCTCGTACTTACTATTGGGGTTCTTACCTTATAGTTATTATTCTCTTTTACTATTTGTAAACTTAGTCCTTCTAATCCCGGTTCAATTTTCCTAACTAAATTTCTAGCATGATAACTTATTCTGAATGCACCTAATTGTAGTGAGTAACGGCCATCCTTGTAACTTACTAATGCGATTTCGAGACTTAAGGGGATTATCTTTTTCACAACTAAATTTCCAGAAGCATCTTCTTTCTTTGTAAAACCACCTATAGTAAGCTCAGGCTTTTTAGCAACGGGCTCACTTTTCATAGTTTTAGATTCATTGGGCATGACAGCTTCCAACATAGCTCCTTCTGCCGCCTTTCTCTCAACTTCTTCCTGAACATCATTAATACTCCTACCGTTTATATATCCGGGCATATCGCGCCATTCTATATTACCAGCATCTATTACATCGCCCTGAACATCAGGTTTAACAGAAACCATTATTGGATCAGACTCTTTTTTTAATATCTGTAACTGTACAGAATCTATACAAACTTTATAATCTCCAGGTTTGAAACCAATATGCGTAAAATATCCATCAGATTCAGATATAGTTTGAGCAACTTTATTACCATTCAAATCTTTAAACACAATTAAGATACGTCCCTGGCCATTACCCTTAACATCCGTTACCATTCCAGAAATCTCCCCCATTGGGAGTACAGGAATCATGATTTTCTTAAACTGGTTAGGATCTGTCGTAACCTTTACATTTTTATAAGGAAGTTTCCATGTCAGACTCTCGAAGCTTGTTTCATCAAGTATCAAAGTATAAGCTACAAATGGCTCAAGCCCTGTAATCCTGACAATAGAATCTTTCTCCCTTACCTGCATCTGACCACCACTGCATCTGACCTTTAGTCTCTCAGTGGAAGGCTCTCCCTTATCACGTTTGCCATTGAAGTTAATGTCGACAAACGATTCGATAGTCAGACCCGAACGACCAACTGATCCGCGTTTGTCAACAATAACATGTTTCTTGCCGCTCCCGAAAGAGAAGCTTCCTCTTGCTGATTCAGAAGCCTGCAACTGCCTGTTACTATAACCCGCAGCCACATAAGTTGCGACATAAGGCAGGTCATATCTGAACGACAGGTTGAAACTATGAGTCTTAGACATCACGCTGTTTTCATACCTGAATGCGATGTTAGCATCTTTGAACATTTTGGTTTCAACCTCACCCTTAATTGAAATCAGGTTATTGGTTGTATAGTTATACTGAGCAGAAGGTCTGAATGACATATATTTGCCGAACTTGAAGCCTAATGCCAGGTTTCCGTAAACATTGGTATTGCCTGCAGGGGTCCAGTTCAGGAAATTACTGTAATTCATATTATAATCTCTGTAATTTGCTGCAAGCATCAATTCACTTGAATTGTAAGTGAAATTAGCATAAATATTTTGCC
>CAZFUO010000294.1:0-3206 GCA_964522065.1 uncultured Bacteroidales bacterium
AGATAACAGAATGTCAATAAGAAGAGGTAGAGTCAAGTTTGCTTATACTTTTGAAAATGCATCTGCAGTTATACAGTTTGATATTACTGAAAAAGGACTGGCTATAAAGGATGCATATTTTAACATGACTGACCCCTGGACAAACTTTTTTACGTTAACCGGTGGTGTTTTTGACAGGCCTTTCGGATATGAAATTTCATATTCTTCAAGTTCAAGAGAAACACCTGAACGTTCAAGACTTTTTCAAACTCTTTTCCCTGGTGAACGTGATCTTGGAGCAAAATTAACACTACAAGCACCCAAAGCATCCAACTGGAATTTTCTGAAATTTGACATCGGACTCATTAATGGCAATGGAGTCAGTGTCGAAACCGATAGCTACAAAGATATTCTTCTCAGGATTACTTCAAACAGGTTATCCAGAGATGAGAAATTCAGCTGGGGTATAGGAGCTTCATTTTATAATGGCGGTTTCGCATATAATACAAATAAGATTTTCAGATTGAAAGATGAAAATGGAGTAAAGCACTTTGTTTCTGAAGAAGTTAAAAAGGGAGATAAATCTAAAAGACAGTACTTTGGAGTAGAAACTCAACTAGGATATGATTGGGCTGGTGGTATTACTCAGATAAGAGCTGAATATATTGGAGGTGTACAACCCGGATTTGAAAAGTCATCATCCAGCCTTACTGCTGCAGCCGCCGGTGATGTTTTTGAAAGAAATTTTAACGGATATTATGTTTATCTGGTACAAAATATATTACAAACACCTTTTCAGGCTGTTGTAAAATATGATGTTTACGATCCTAATACAGCAGTTGAGAAAGATCAGATAGGTGTCGCTCCTGTTACCGGTGTGAGCACAGGCTCTGCAGATATTAAATATTCAACTTTAGGTTTTGGTGTAAATTATAGATTTAACAGTAATCTGAAAATACTTGCATATTACGATATGGTTACAAATGAAGCCACTGGTAAAATTAAGACAGCAAGTACCCTAACTACTTTAGCAGAAGACAGAAAGGATAATGTTTTTACTTTAAGGTGTCAGTATAAGTTTTAAAAATTCAGCTACATGTAGCATGATTGTAACAGAATTGAAATATACATAAGCTTACTTTGATAATATAAATTTTTAAGAATATGAAAAAATCAGTATTAGTTTTCGGGTTGATTATCAGTATGATGGTTCCTGCATTAACAAGTGCTCAGAAAGTGACAGCAAAGATTAAGGGTAGTGATACTTGTTTACCATTATCACAGAAGTTTGCTGAGGTTTACAATAAAAAATATGCAGGCTCAAGTTTATCTGTTTTGGGAGGTGGTTCAGGTGTTGGTATTGCAGCTTTATTAAGTAATACTACTGACATTGCACAATCATCCAGAAAAATTAAGATGAGTGAAAAAATGAAATTGCAGGATGCGGGGAAAGCAATTAAAGAAGTTATAATTGGCTATGATGCACTTGCTGTAGTCGTTCATCCATCAAATCCGGTTAATCAACTAACAAGAGAGCAACTTGAAGGAATTTTTACTGGTAAAATAACTAACTGGAAACAGGTAGGAGGAAAGGATTTGAAGATTATTGTTTATTCAAGAGAAACCAGTTCTGGTACATATGAGTTCTTTAAAGAACATGTAATGAATAAAAAGAACTTTGCACAATCTGCTCTTTTACTTGCCGCTACAGGTGCAGTTGTGCAGTCAGTTAGTCAAACTAATGGTGCAATAGGATATATTGGAGTTGCATATATTGAAAAAAACATTAAACCATTGAAGGTTTCGTATGATAGTGGTAAGACATTTGTTGCGCCAACAATAGCTAATGCTAAAAATAAGTCATATCCTGTTACACGTCCTCTGTATTATTACTATATAACTGGTAAGGATAGTCAGTTTAAGCCATTTATTAGCTTTATACAGTCTAAGGAAGGTCAGAATGTCGTTTTGGCAGAAGGATATGTTCCTGTAAATTAACATATAGTATTTAATGAAACGAGGAAGATTTTTTGAAAGGTTTTCTGAAGGGGTACTCTTCACAAGCAGTACGGTGACTACTATTGCCGTACTGTTTATTGTTTTTTTCCTTTTCAAATCAGGATTAGACTTGTTTAATGACAGCCCTGTCGAACCACATTATTCAGTTGCTATTAGTAAACAAAATCCGGTAAAGAGCCTGACTTCAGTTCAAATTAAGGATATTTTTAATGGCGATATAATTAATTGGAAAGAAGTAGGAGGGAAAGATCTGGAGATTGAACATTTTACTCTTGATGAACTAGCTTCGGTTTACAGCGAAGAAGAGTTAGGATCTGATTTTGAATATGTGCCAATACGAGTTGATGAATATATATCAAAAAATGAGCAGGTTATAGCTTTTTTCGATGACAGGTTTTTATCAGTAAACAAAAACTCAAGAATACTGGAGATACCAAAGATATCTGTTAAAGAGTTTTTGACCGGTACCCAATGGTATCCAACCGCAATTCCGGCTGCGCAATACGGCGTTTTACCTCTTATACTTGGTACACTTTGGGTTACATTTCTTGCAATTTTGTTTGCATTACCAATTGGGTTAATTACTGCAATTTATTTGTCTGAGATTGCAAGTGACAGAATGAGAAAGTTTTTAAAACCAGTTATCGAACTCCTTGCAGGAATTCCTTCTGTGGTTTACGGCTTTTTCGGTTTGGTAGTGATAGTTCCTTTTTTACAACAGCTTTTCAATCTCCCGGTTGGCGAAACCGCACTTGCAGGTAGTATCGTTTTAGCGATTATGGCATTGCCAACAATAATAACAATCTCAGAAGACTCAATACGAACGACGCCGGTTTCTCTAAAAGAAGCCAGCCTCGCATTGGGAGCATCTCACTGGCAAACTTTGCAAAAAGTAATAATACCATACTCCAAATCGGGTATTATGGCTGCATTTATACTTGGAATTGGACGTGCTATAGGTGAAACAATGGCTGTGCTTATGGTTACAGGAAACGCAGCGGTAATGCCTGGCAGTTATCTTGAGCCGGTAAGAACAATACCAGCTACCATAGCTGCAGAATTAGGAGAAGCTCCTTTTGGAGGTACACATTTCAAAGCTTTGTTTGCTTTAGGTATAATATTATTCGTAATAACATTCATTTTCAACAGTCTAGTTGCAATGATAAAAACAAAAAAATAATGGCAATGCCTTCATCAAAAAACTCTAA
>CAZFUO010000295.1:0-3150 GCA_964522065.1 uncultured Bacteroidales bacterium
CATCCCGAATAATTATCTGATAATATTTGTGATGTGGCTGCATTTGTATCATTAATTTCCCTGTCCATACAAAAAACAGGAATACCTGCAGCTTTTGCAGCCTTAACATTTACTATAGAACCGTTTGCATCTGTAGGATTAAAAAGTATTGCTTTATAACCAGAAGATATTATATTATCAAAATGTTCGGTTTCTTTAGAAGGATTATTCTGAGAATCAAACAGAACAGGCTCGTAACCAAGTTCTTTAAGTCTTTCGACAGCGGTTTCACCTAAAACTACAAACCAGGGATTGTTAAGGGTAGAAATGACTACAGCCACTTTTCCCTTTTCTTTTGACTTGCCCGACTGACAGGCACCAAGTAATACTACTGCTAAAGCCAGCAGCAACGCGTCTCTCAAAAAATTTTGCATGGTATTTAAGTTTTAAGATTATTTATGATGATAGAGTTCCCAACCCAGATAACTATTTATTGCCTCTTCAACAATATCAGCTACACTGCCTCTTGTCATAGCTACATGGTGTTCAAATCCGTTCTTACACATATATTTCAAAAGAGTTTGCAGATTATCAACTCTGGTAACAGCAATACCACCATCCATATCGTAGCGATCATTAGTAATTTTACCTTGTCCAAGATAAGACTTAATCACACCATAATTATCGTCAGTAGAAATTCTGAAATAAGTAAAATCGCCTTCAGTCACCTTACCTTTAACTGCACCAAAAGTCGCCTCCTTGCCAAGAACATTACCCAACACACCAAGTGTACCCAGCTCTATGTCATTCTTGGTAAAGCTTTTAGGGAAGTTGCCGCAATGAGTACAAACACACATATTTCTGTCTTCAGCAAAGTTATTATTCCAGTCCAGCAATGCAGGTGGTGTACCCGATGCCAACATTAATGTATACATCGAAACCGCTCCAGCAATATCAACCTCACAAGCACTTGGTTTCATTTTCTCGCCCATCATACTCATACTTACACAAGCAGCACAGCCATAGTTGATTTCCAGAGAATCCCAACATTGAACCGCAGTTGCATCTATTTCATTTTCAGCCACCCAGTTATCTATAGCCAAACCAAATTTTGCCTGAATCAAAAGTTTTTCCTCATATTCTTTTGGCACCTTAGCATAAGCTTTAATTTCGTTCAACCTCGTTTTTAAAACTGCAGCACTATTGTCTATTTTATGAGCAGCACCAATTATTTCCGATAAATCTACCGGAACCACGGTTATACCGGTTGCCTGCAAAATCTTTTCACTGGCTCTACAGGTTTGAAATCCAGCAGGCCTCGAACCAATTGCTCCAATCCTGGCTTTTTTAACTCCATTTACGACCCTGCAGACACCTGCAAAATAAGCCAGATCTTTTTTGAAGGTTTCACTTTCAATAGAATAAGTATGAAATGTTGTATCTGTAAAAGGTATATTATACTGATAAAGATTATTGCAAACAGATAGTTTGCCGCAAAAAGCATCACGACGTTTATCGAGTGTTACCTTATCATTTTCATCATCACAAGCCTGAACCAAAATTGGAACATGTAATTCTGAAAGACTAACAGCATTGATAATGCCAATCTCAAAACCAAAGTTTGGTAAAGAGATAATTATGCCGTCAATCTTTTCTTTATTTGCCCTGAAAAGTGCAGCACACTTTTTGCCGTCTTCTCTGGTTTCGATACTACCGGTTTCGGTTTCTGATTCGTCAAGAATGACAAAGTCGTGTCCCTGAGCTTTGATTTCTCTTTTAAGAGAAGCTCTTACGTCTACTGCCAGAGCAGAATTGAAGTAATTTCTGGTACCGACTATAAGTCCGAATGTTAGGTTTTGTTTGTAAGCCATGGTATATTTTTTTTAGTTGTTTTATTTTGATGCTCTCTCAACAGCCTTTTTCCAGCCGCTATAAAGCTCTTCACGTTTTTCTTCTTTCATTGCAGGTTTGAAAACATCACTTTCTGTTTTCAGCTTAAGTATTTCCTGGAGGTTTTTCTTCCTTCCTAGTGCAAGTGAATTCATCAAAACCGCACCATATGCAGAGGCCTCTTTTATACTACTCTTGTTTATGTTTGCATTTAACATATCGGCCTGAAACTGCATTAGGAAATTATTTTTCACAGGGCCGCCATCAACTCTCAATTCTTTAATTTTAAGATCTGACTGGTCTGTCATAACATTTACAAGGTCTTTAATTTGATAAGCTATTGCTTCTAATGCAGCTCTGACAATATGTTTTTTCTTTGTACCTCTGTCCATTCCGCAAATTATGGCTCTTGCTTCGTTATTCCACCACGGAGCACCAAGACCGGCAAAAGCAGGAACAAAATAAACTCCATTGTTATCGCCTGCAGATTTTGCCCATTGTTCGCTTTCTGCAGAAGATGAAATCAATTCGAGATCGTCAACAAGCCATTTAATAGTATCTCCTGTACAGTGAATGTTTCCTTCGAATGCATAAGTAATATCTCCGCAAGCGGCATAACCTATTGAGGTTACAAGTCCTTTTGGT
Source organism: uncultured Bacteroidales bacterium (assembly GCA_964522065.1). Taxonomy (GTDB): domain Bacteria; phylum Bacteroidota; class Bacteroidia; order Bacteroidales; family UBA1402; genus UBA8389. The sequence goes on from CAZFUO010000295.1 coordinate 2,515, forward strand.
GGAACCAGTGGTTTTGTTCCTGTGTTTACCATCACTGAAGAGCCTGTACCATATGTTGCTTTACCCATACCAGGTTCAAAACACATTTGGCCGAATAATGCTCCGTGAGAATCACCTAAAACCCCGGCTACCGGAACTCTTACCGGTAAAAGTCCGTGCATATTTGTGTTTCCATAAATTGCATCTGAACATCTTACTTCCGGCATCATCGAACGTGGAATTGTGAATAATTCCAATAATTCGTCATCCCAGTCAAGTGTATTTATATTGAAGAACAATGTCCTGGATGCGTTTGTATAATCTGTGGCATGTACAGGGTTATCTCCTTTAGTAAGATTCCAGATTAGCCAGGAGTCTATGGTCCCGGCAAGTAACTTACCTTGTGAAGCAGCCTCAGCGGTTCCTTCAACGTTATCTAAAATCCATTTTATACCGCTGGCAGAGAAATACGGATCTATAAGTAGTCCGGTTTTACTTCTTACTAATTCTGAATAGCCTTCTGCTTTTAATTTCTCACAGTAAGGTGCCCCTCTCTGACATTGCCAGACTATAGCATTATATACGGGTTTGCCTGTTTCAGCATTCCAGACTACTACGGTTTCCCGTTGATTAGTGATTGCTACAGACGAGATTTCT
>CAZFUO010000296.1:0-3138 GCA_964522065.1 uncultured Bacteroidales bacterium
AGGGTATGCAGCAGAAGATTCAATTTATAATTACTATACTTCATGAGCCTGAATTATTGATTTTTGATGAGCCTTTCAGCGGATTTGATCCGGTTAATGCTCAATTACTTAAAGACGAAATATTAAATCTGAAAAAACAGGGAGCTACAGTTTTGTTTTCAACTCATAATATGTCTTCCGTTGAAGAAATTTGCGATGAAATCAGTCTTATTAATCAATCTAAAGTTGTTTTACAAGGTGATGTAAATCAAATCAGAAAAGAACATTCTAAAGGTATTTTTTCTATTACAGCCGAGACTACTGCCGAAACACAGACTGACAGTGAGACGTACGAAACTATCGATAAAAACACTGAAAACAACAGAATTTATTTGAAAGTAAGGATGAAAGAGGGCAAAACTACCGGTGAGCTTTTAAGAGAACTTACCGGTAAATACGATATCAGATCTTTTGAAGAAGACATACCTACAATGAACGATATTTTCATTCAAACCGTACAAAAATGAGCAATATTAGACTAATCATAGAACGCGAATACATGACTCGCGTTAAAAAGAAATCATTTATTATAATGACTTTTCTTACTCCATTGTTACTTGTTGCAATGATAGCTGTTCCTTTACTTTTGTCTATGGTAAAAGACAACAATATTAAAAAAATAGCTGTTACAGATACTTCAGGATTATATTTTGACAGACTTGAAGGAAATAACCAGTACAAATTCATTAAATCAGATACTGATATTGAGGATTTTAAGAAAAAGCCCAGTGAAGAAAGAGATTTCTATGCATATCTTATTATTGAGGGTAATCTTATTTCTGATAGTTCAAAAGTTAGTTTATATTCTCACAAGCAAATCGAGATTGACCTTAAGGAATTAATAGATGGACAATTGGAAGACCTTGCAGAAAATGACAAAATTGAATCATTTAACATACCGGGGCTTAAGGATATAATAAAACAAGCCAATCCTGATGTAAAAATCAATACCATAAAACTTGATGATAACGGTGAAGAAAAAGAAAGTTCTTCAGAGCTTGCCATGGTCATTGGTATGATTTTCACTATGGTTATTTATATCTTCATTTTTGTTTACGGTGCAATGGTAATGAATGGTGTTATAGAAGAAAAAACTAATAGAATAGTTGAAATAATAGTTTCTTCTGTAAAACCTTTCGATCTTATGATTGGTAAAATCATTGGTATTGCAATGGTTGGTTTGACTCAGGTTTTATTGTGGGTAATAATAATTGCAGCATTTCTTGGTGTTGCTACTTCAATAATTGGCAATGATATATCACCGGACAAGATGGCAGATATTACCACAACTATACAAGGTCAAAGTATGACAAATGTTGATATTAATGCCCTGACTTCACAAAATGGTAGTGGAGGACCTGAAATTACAGAAATGTTACAGATGATAAACAATATAAATCTTGGAGAAATTGCAATTTGGTTTGTATTGTTTTTCCTCGGTGGTTATTTACTTTATTCTTCGCTTTTTGCTGCAGTTGGCGGGGCAATTGATAATCCTGAAGATGCTCAACAATTTACCTTACCGCTTACTGTACCTGTATTATTTGCCTTATATGCCGGCATTTATAGTGCATCAAATCCGGACGGCCCACTTGCTTTCTGGTGTTCGATGATACCATTTACATCTCCTATTGTTATGATGGTAAGAATTCCTTTTGGTGTACCATTCTGGCAATTAGCGGTTTCGTATGGATTGTTGGTTATTACTTTTTTACTGACAGTAAAATTTGCGTCAAAGATTTACAGAACCGGTATTCTTATGTATGGTAAAAAAATTACGTATAAAGAATTATACAAATGGCTCAGATACAAGAATTGAGCCAAATTTAAATAAATTGTATATTTGCAGAATAATATTGAACCGGAATAAGCCGTGTTTGTTAATAAGTGAAATTTATATATGACTAAAACAGAGAAATTAGTACAAAGTATCAAAGAAGGAATTCAGGAAAAAAAAGGAAAGAAAATAACAATTGTAGATTTGACAGGGCTGGAAGCTATTTGTGATTATTTTGTTATTTGTGAAGGGACTTCAAATACTCAGATTATGGCTATTACAAATTCAATTGAAGAATATGTAAGAAAGACCACAGGAGAAAAACCTTTTGCAACAGACGGAATGGCTAATGCAACATGGATAGCTATGGATTACAGCGATGTTATTGTACATATTTTCGAACCATCATCGAGAACTTTTTACAATCTCGAACATTTATGGTCTGATGCCAATTTGACAGAGATTCCCGACTTGGTATGATTTATGTTAAGGCATATACATATTCACAATAAAAAATCAACTTCATAAATAAATGGAAAATAAACCACTTAATAAAGGGAATCAACCTAAACATTTTAGAATTAACGTTTACTGGATATATGCAGTAATTCTTGTTGGCCTTTTAGCATTTTCGTTCCTGGGTAATAAAGAAAACATTAAAAAAGTTACCATTACCGAGCTTGAAGAATATATCAGCAAGGGGCAGGTTGAAAGCATGATAGTGCAAAAAAACAAGGATATTGTAGAAGTATTTGTTAAAGACTCTGCTAAAGTTGCCATTTTTGGTGAAAAAGCAAAGAAACAAACTTCTAAAATAGTAGTGACAATACCATCAGCTGAAAGATTTCCGGAATATTTAAAGGAAGTTGAAGCTAAATACGGCATATCTATTCCTGTTGATTATCAGGAAAACCGCGATTATCTTTTTACCATACTTCTTAATATTCTTCCTATATTTTTACTTGTCGGATTATGGGTATTTTTTATGAAAAGAATGTCCGGTGGTGCAGGTGGAGGTGCCGGTGGAGGCGTTTTTAGCGTTGGTAAATCTAAGGCACAACTTTTTGATAAAGGCACTAACAACAGAATTACTTTTAAGGATGTTGCAGGTCTTACAGAGGCAAAACAGGAAGTAGAAGAAATAGTGGCTTTCCTTAAAAGTCCTTCAAAATATACTGAACTTGGAGGTAAGATACCAAAAGGCGCATTACTTGTAGGCCCTCCGGGAACAGGTAAAACATTACTTGCAAAAGCAGTTGCAGGTGAAGCTGATGTACCATTTTTCTCTTTATCAGGTTCTGATTTCGTTGAAATGTTTGTTG
>CAZFUO010000297.1:0-3126 GCA_964522065.1 uncultured Bacteroidales bacterium
TATTTCCCGACAGGAATGAACATTGCTGGTACTGTGGTTAATTCTGATGGAAACGAAAACCCTGTAAGAGTAGTTGCAGGATGTTTGAAGAATGCGGTTTCGGTGGCAATGATAAACAATTCTGACAAAGAGACAATAGTTAACCTTGATATCAGGGGCGTGTCACTGAAAGGGAAATTCAGCAAGTATGTCTATACCGAAGGTAATCGTGCAACAGACGAGAACGGATTTCCGGTTGCAACGGAAAAAATCAGCTTTAAAAAATCAGCAAGCAAAATAAGCGTACCTGCAAAATCTTTTATCTTATTAACCAATTTAAAAAAGTAAACCATGCAATTGCACTTTATAGATATTTCAATTATTGTAATTTTTACGGTTGGCATTATTTGGTATGCCCTCAGACACGGTAAAAGTGATGATTCTGCCGGTTATTTTCTGGCTGGCCGAAATATGTCATGGCCTATAGTTGGGCTGTCATTGTTTGCAGCCAGTGTATCGAGCTCGACACTTATGGGGCATTCGGGAGAAGGTTTTATAAGCGGTATTGCTGTTTTTAACTACAACTGGATATCTGTACTTGTAATGGTGTTTTTTGCCTTGTTCTTCCTGCCTTTTTATATAAAATCGGGCATTTTTACTATGCCTGAGTTTCTTGAAAAGCGTTTTGACAAGAGATCGAGATACTACTTTTCGTTTATAACCATTTTCGGTAACGTTTTTCTGGATGCAGCTGCTACTTTATATACCGGTGCTTTGATTGTGAAAATGATTTTCCCCGAAGCTGACATGTTTATGGTTATGGTTATAATGGCTTTGGTTGCAGGTAGCTACACTATTATCGGTGGACTTTCTTCTGCAATAAAAGCTGATGTTATTCAGTCGGTTATACTCATTATCGGATCGGCTGCATTGTACTTTTTTGCTATACGTGAAATTGGTGGATGGGACGAACTTTACAATCGTTTTGATAATGGGTTTTGGCTAAAACTGACTCGCCCTATGGACGACCCTACTGTGCCATGGTTGGGAATGATAGTCGGAATACCTATACTGGGCTTTTATTTCTGGGGAAACAATCAGGTGATGGTACAGAGAGTTTTGTCTGCAAAGTCAATAGATCACGGTAGAAAAGGTGTGCTTTTGGTTGGTTTTCTATACTTGTTTACTATTTTCATTTTTATTCTTCCGGGACTTATTGGCCGCGGTATCAATCTGTTTGGTGTCGAAAACCTGCCTGATAGTATTGTAAGCGGGCTTAATCTGAAAACCGAATATGGTGTTAATACCGACCAGGTTTATCCTCGCCTCATAATGAGATTATTGCCTGTTGGATTTATTGGTCTTATACTTGCTGCCATGATTTCAGCTCTGACAGCAGCTCTCAGCGCAACGATTGGAGCGGTTTCGAGTTTATTTACAATGGACTTTTATACTAAGATAGACCCTAAAGCAGATGGTAAAAAGCTGGTACTGGTAGGCAGAATTACTGCTTTGGTTGTACTTATTTTTGCCGTTATCTGGTCACCATTTATCCAGAAGTTCGATTCGCTGGTATCGTATTATCAGGAAGTGGTTTCGTACCTTGCCCCTCCTATAGTTGGCACTTTCTTTTTAGGATTGTTCTGGAAACGCTCTAACGCCAAAGGTGCTTTCGCAGGACTTATGTCAGGCCTGGTTATTGCGCTGTTGATAATGGTTGCTAAATATCTTATGGACATATCAATACCCTTACACTTCCTGCTTCTGGCTCCGATAATCCTGATTTTAAGCGCGTTGGTAAACGTAGTCGTTAGCCTTTCAACCGAAAAGCCCGATCCCGACAAAGTCTTAAAAAATACCTGGACTGTCAGCATCTGGAAAGAAGAAACCGCTGAGCTCAAAGGCACTCCCTGGTACAAAAACTTCAGAGTTCTTGCAGCCCTGCTGGTACTTGCTTGCTTTGGTATGTACTTTTATTTCATATAATATGATTTTATTTTAATATTATATTTATATTACAAAGTATTTTTTATATCTTTGCTAGGAAACAAAAACAACAACTGTTTATAAAAAATACTATTAACAAGGTTGCACTATCGTGCAACCTTTTATATCTTTGTATATTGGAGAATAAAACGAAATACAGATTTGTATATTTTTACAAAAACTACTTTCAAGAGTTCTTTGTAAAACAAAATGAAAAAGTTAGGAGTAAAATAATCTGGACTCTGGAATTAATACAAGAAGTAAAAATAATACCAGAAAACTACCTAAAACATATTGTTGGAACCGAAGGCCTATATGAAATAAGAGTACAATGTAGTCGAAATATTTTTAGAATATTTTGTTTTTTTGACAAAGGAGATCTGATAGTAATAGCTAACGGTTTTCAAAAAAAGACTCAAAAAACACCAACTGCTGAAATTACAAAAGCAATCAAAATAAAATTTGAATATGAAAACGAAGAATAAAAATATAATATCGCTTGATGATTTCAAAGAGAAGAATTACGGAAAGCCAGGAAATCTAAAAAGAGACCAACTTGAATCAGGCTATGAAAATTTTAAGATTGGTGCGTTAATTCATGAAGCCAGAATTGAAAAAGGCATGACTCAAGAAGAACTTGCCGAAAAAGTTGGAACAACAAAATCATATATTTCAAAAATCGAAAATGATATAAAAGAAGTTAGAATTTCAACTCTTTTAAAAATCGTAGAAAATGGTCTTGGTGGACAGCTACACTTATCAATCAAACTATAACAAAAATTTTTATATCTTTATATTCTGATACAATAGTATCTTATTTGATGCAATAATCAATTTATCGAATATAATAGTATGCAATTGCTTTACAACTTTGACATTGACACGCCTGACGAACTAATGACTTCTCTAGCGAACAAACTTAAGAAACGCAGGCTTGAAAAGGGTTTATCACGAGAGGCTTTATCAGATCTCAGCGGTGTACCCGCACCTACAATTGCAAAATTTGAGCAAAAACACTCTATTTCTTTAGCCTCTTTTGTTGCTTTGGTAAAATCATTGGGATATACTAATGATATTAAAAATCTAATATCACAGCCCCTTTATAATACAATGGAGGAATTAGAGTTGATAAACAAAAATAAGAACAGAAAAAAAGGGCGA
>CAZFUO010000298.1:0-3063 GCA_964522065.1 uncultured Bacteroidales bacterium
CTTCGTTAGTTGGTGCGAATATGGCTGCCATATCTGATTGTAATCTTCCATATCTGTAAACATAGCTGTTCCATCCCGGATCGAAAGGCAGCAAGAGGTCAGCAGGTACAGTTGCTCCACTTGGATATCTTTGTGTGCCTCCTGTTTCTGCAAAAAATCTCATTGTAAATACAGAATCGGTAAAGCTTGTATTGTTCTTTCTATAGTCAACCGTGCTTTGGGCATCATAATATGGTGCACAAAATCTATCAAGTAAACGAGAGAACAAAGATAGCTCAGGAGTTGTTCTGATGTGTTCAGCTATATTGGTAGGAGGTATAAGTACTTTTTCCAGCTTGTTTACGTATCCGTTTTTACAAGCGATATCTCTTTCGATTACTTTAATACCAAAAATATGAGCATCATTTCTCTCTCTGTCAATACCTGTCATAACCTTGAAATCTTCATTGGTAATACCATTGAAATCAAGTACTTTCTGTAGAAGATGAACAAGAGGCCACTTAGAATTATCCTTTAATAAGTATAATCCTTTAGTTTTGTATTTTGCCCAATGTGTTCCTTCAGGTAGTTTATCCCCTGAAAGTAATGGTATTGAGTCAATTACAGAAACCGCGGTTTCACGTCTCATTGCCGAACCTTCCTGAAGAGTACTACCGTCATAATAATTTGACAGAGTTTCAATAAGATAAGCATTGTTAATCATCGAATAATTCAGAATCATTCTTTTCTGCGCTGTTGATAACTTTTCATATCCGGTAACGCCCCAGGGATTTCCCTTATAGAATTCTTCGAAGGCTGCGTCGTCTGCAACGAATAAGGTTTTGCTACCTGTCTTTGCCAGTACTTCCTTGTAATCAAGGTCATTAATGATTCTGACAAAGGTGTTGTAGTTGCCATTTTCGACCAGGTAGTCGTAGATACTAGCACCCAGCCATTCCGGTTCTTTATCATCATAAGGATATTCATCCTTACAAGATACAAACAAAGAACCCCAGGCAACCATACCAATCAAAATCAGTGTTAGTCGGTAAAAGAGTTTTTTTAAATGATTTTCCATTTGAAAAATGTTTAGAATTCTTGCCTTTATTAATCGTAACATTATTAAACGAACGAATTTTTAAATGCTTTTGAATACAATTGTTTTTATTTTAAAATGATAAAATACGGTTACACACAAACTAAACAGGCTCAGACAATCTTGTCCGAGCTATTATATTATACAACAAAGTTTCTTGCTTGGTTGCAAAAAGTTGGCATTACAGTAAATACAACTCTTGTCAATGGTTTAGATTTTTAAGGTTACTAATTGTTTTTCAGGTGAATGTCTGATTTTACAAAATCAACCACATTGTGTGGATTATTTGACATATCCTTGTGTACAAATCGGCGTAAAGATATAATATTTTTTTTACTTCCAAAAAAAAAGTGTAAAAAAAACACTTACTCAAAAGTTAAAGTATAAAATCCCCATTCAGGATGCTTTAAAATGAATTTTATTATGTTTTTGATACAATCTTTTTCATTATTGTATTCATGATATTTCCACTGATATTTTAATTGCATTTTTAATGATTACCTTTGCCTGTATCAAAATTTAAAATTTACACCTTAATATATATTAGTATCTAAAATTATAAAAGAACATGGAAAAAAACGAACAAAATCAATTGAACATTGAACTTACTGACGATGTTGCACAGGGTACTTATTCTAATCTTGCTGTTATATCACATTCGAGCTCAGAATTTATAGTCGATTTTATAAGATTAATGCCAGGAGTTCCAAAAGCAAAAGTTCAATCTAGAATAATTCTTACACCTGAACATGCAAAAAGATTATTGTCAGCATTGCAGGATAATATTGCAAAATACGAAATGCAATTTGGCGATATAAATAAAACTTCTGGTGGAAATACTTTTATGCCTCCTATCGTCGGATTTGGTGGAGGTGAAGCTTGATTTATTGAAATTATTTTCTATCTTTGCAGCCGTTTTTCGAATAAAATTATGTGTTTTTTCGGTAAGCCGTTGGTTTATCGGAAAATAAACTGTATTTTTGCAGGCCTTTTTGAAGAGCGAAAAACTTTATTAAGAAACATAAATAGTAAAAAAAATCTAAGATGCCTACAATTCAGCAATTAGTAAGAAAAGGAAGAGTATCACAACCTGACATGAGTAAGTCACCAGCGTTGAGTTCTTGTCCTCAAAGACGTGGCGTTTGTGTGCGTGTGTATACCACAACACCAAAGAAACCTAACTCAGCGATGCGTAAGGTTGCCAGGGTACGTCTTACAAACACTAAAGAAGTGAACAGTTACATTCCGGGTGAAGGTCACAACCTACAGGAACACTCAATTGTACTTGTTCGCGGAGGTCGTGTTAAAGACTTGCCGGGTGTACGTTACCACATCCGGTGTTAGCGGTCGCAAGCAAAGACGTTCCAAGTATGGAACAAAACGTCCAAAACCAGGACAGGCAGCTGCAGCAGCCAAGAAAAAATAATCTTGACAAACTCAGCAAAACATTTCTTACAGTAGTATTAAACGCTGTTTTTTTATTGGTAAATGCTTTATAGCAAGGTTGAGTAAATGCTTCCAGTGGGAACGTTGAAGACAAACAATGAAGACAACCAAACAAAAACGGAAAATTATTTAAAAAATGAGAAAGACCAAGCCAAAAAAACGGGTTATCCTTCCGGATCCTGTTTTTAGTGACATTAAAGTGACAAAATTTGTCAATCATTTAATGTATGATGGAAAGAAAAATGTTTCATATGACATTTTTTATACTGCTCTTAATATCGTAAAGGCAAAATTGCCTAACGATGAAAAATCCTCTCTCGAAATCTGGAAAGCTGCTCTCGACAATATCACTCCTCAGGTCGAAGTAAAATCACGTCGTATCGGTGGTGCTACATTCCAGGTTCCTACTGAAATTCGTCCGGACCGTAAAGAGTCCATTTCAATGAAGAATGTAATTTTGTATGCTCGTAAACGTGGTGGAAAATCCATGGCGGACAAACTTGCAGCTGAAATTGTTGATGCTTACAACAATCAGGGCGGAG
>CAZFUO010000299.1:0-3061 GCA_964522065.1 uncultured Bacteroidales bacterium
TGGAATTTTAATTAATCAGATGTATGAAAACACTTAATATATTTACTATTCTGTGCGGATTTACTGCAACGATGTTATTCACTTCATGTGATGATTTTCTATCTCCATACAATCCCCAGGGTGTAACTGAAGAAATGCTTTATCAAACCGAAGAAGGTTTTGAATCGGGAGTTAATGCAAGTTATTCCTATCTGCGCAAAGTCTGGGGTATGAAGCAGGGTACATATTTAATGGAGGCCGGAACCGATCTTTGGACTACCGGTGCTGAAGCTGAAGCTACTGACCTGATTAATTATACAGGTTTAAGCGGCAGTAATGACTATATCGCCTCAAACTTGTGGAGTAATAGTTATTATGCAATTAATCAGTGTAATACTATGCTTAAATATGTAGAATTTGCAAAACCTCAGGTTAGAACAGCCAGGGAGGCCGAATTGAAAGTTCTCCGTTCTTATTTCTGGTGGATACTGACTGAAAATTTTGGAAATATTCATTTCACAACCGAACCAAATTCCGGTGGAAATACTCTGGGTATAAAAACATCTCCTGATAAAGTCTATGAACAGATTTTCAAGGATCTTGAATTTGCTGTACAAGGTAGCAATTTGCCGAATACATCTACCGATCTTGGAAGAATTACAAAACCGGTTGCTGAGGCATTACTTGCTCGTATGTATTTGACAAGAGGCAGAAATGCTGAAGCAATAACTTACGCTAAAAATGTAATAAATAACTATAATTACCAGCTCGAACCTATAGATAACCTGTGGAAATTAAGTACTCAGCGTTCTAATAAAGAAGCCATCTGGACTATTAATCGTCATGCAAATAATAACTTTAATGGTAGTGTTGAGTTTCTTAATGGAGTTTATGCACCTAAGTACTATAATCTTACGAAGGAGGGTACTAAGTTTGGTTTCTCAAACAGCAATCTGAATAATATTGACGGTATGAGCGCTATGGGACGTTTAATGCCAACCTACCGTCTTTTAAGTTTGTATGATCAGGCTAATGACGCTCGTTTTGAAGCAACATTTAAAAACACATGGAGGGCAAATGATAATAGTCCCGGTATAGTCGGACAGTTGGCGTACCCTAAATGGACACTTGCAGAAGCAACTGAGTATGGCAACCCAACACTTGCCGGAAAATCAAGATTTACAAACGGAGATACTTCTGTTGTGCTTATTTTTAATAATCCTGCTGCAAAGAGGTTTCCAAAAGTTCGTTATAATACTTTAGATGAAAACGATTTGTATGATGCTACTACAAAAATGCCAAAAGAGCGCAGAATATATTTCCAGCTTTTAAAACATTTCGATCCGCAAGCTGCTTCTTCTACCATAACAACACGCGATTTCTTTATGATTCGCCTGTCTGAAATGTATCTTATAATAGCCGAGGCCGATTTCAGATTAAAAGGAGCTAATGCAACTGAAGGTTTGAAAGCACTTAACGATTTGCGTGCTAAACGTGCGAAACCGGGAGCTTCTGTTGCGTTTACAAACGTACAAACTATTCCAAATATTGATTTTATTTTAGATGAACGTGCCCGAGAACTATGTGGTGAACAACTACGATGGTTTGACCTTAAACGTACAGGGAAACTTGTTGAATATGTAAGCTCATTCAATCCGGATGCTGATATTCAGGATTTTCACGTATTGCGTCCTTATCCAACAGCTCAGGTACAATTGATGTCTAATTCAGGCGATTTTGTACAGGAGGGGTATTAGTTATTAGTGTTTAGTTATTTGTTTTTAATTTAGAATACAATATTGTTTAACTTAAACTAGAATGATCATGAAGAAAAACTTTACTCTTTTATTAACTACATGTGCATTGCTTACAAGCAGTGCAATTGCTCAGAATCCTACTCCAACACCACGTCCTACACCTACTTTGGGAGTGGTTCAGACAGATTCCTTAGGCTACAAGTACCCTGCTTCATCGGCATGGACTGTTCAGCCAACTACTGATTATGTTGTTGTTATTGATGAAAATTTCCAAAACTGGCCTTTAAATCATGACAAGACAAATGTTAGTGATGCAACAAAAGGTCGCGCAGTCGCAACTGCTTATGCTGACTGGAGCCAGCCAATAACAATAAAGGGTGGTGCTAGTGCTGGCCAGACTGCACATATTAATATAGTTAAATGTGCTGTTGCGCCTAATGGCCTTAGTCAGAATAAAATAGAATTTACTAAACCTGCAAGTGATATTTTCAAGGGCAGTAATAGTAACTATATGAATGGTCAGATAAAAGATCCTGAAGATGGCGCCCCGCTTTCTGCAGGTTTCCTTGAAGTCAGCCGTTCAAGCAGTAATGGAACCGGTGCAAACCTTTCAATACCTGGTGCAACACATGGTATAGTAACTTTGCCTGCGATACAGGGTGCACTTGTTGTTCAGTACTCTTATTCAAGTATTGGTGGTAGTAAACGTGCTTTAAAACTTGAACGTTCAGTTGACAATGGTGCAACATGGCAAATTATCCGTAACCCTATGAAAACTACAGTTCAATTCGCAACTATGGATACTGTTAACAAAGTAACATATCCTTCAGGTGCAGATGATGTCGCTACTGAATACAATAAGAAGCTAAGTGCTTATTTCTGTTCAGGTGCCGGAGTTTATCTTGAAGATTATATTGGTGACGGAACCGAAACTGTTAAATTGCGTTTTACAATAAATGACTGCTGGAAAGACGACGCAGCACGTGATACCACAACTTCAACAGGACACGCAACAGGTCATCAGGAAACACAGGATTATCGTATTCACGATATCAGAGTAATTGCTTTTGGTGGAGCAGTAGGTGTTAACGCTCCAAAAACTGAAGCTTTCTCTGTTGTTGCATTAAGCGATTATGTTGCTACAAGCGCTCTAGCAAACATTAGAGTCTATGCCCTTAACGGATCTGTTGTTCGCGAAGCCAAAGGTGTAAATCGCCTCGAAACCAGCGGCCTTCCTAAAGGAGTCTATTTTGTAAAAGCAACTGCCAACAACCTCGGCACAATTGCTAAGAAGTTTGTAGTAAGATAGTATGTTAATGCCAGGC
>CAZFUO010000300.1:0-3056 GCA_964522065.1 uncultured Bacteroidales bacterium
AAACCAAACATCTCTTAGGTGATCTACTCCAAACAGATACTCTGCACCATCTTTCTCGATAAGTATATGTCTTTCTTCTGTTGGATTACCAAGTTTTGCAAAACCAAGACCATTATCGTTAAGATACTTTTCAACTTTAGCTGAATCTCTCACCTGAATAAGTACACCAGGGTTTTCGGCAAATAAAACCTTTATAATATCATTTTCAGGAATTGTATCCAGATTAACTTCCAAGCCACCTTCAACATTTGAGAAACACATTTCGAGAAGTGCAGTTATAAGTCCGCCAGCTGAAATATCATGACCGGCAACAATCCATCCTTTTTTTATCATGTACTGGATAGCATTGAAAGCTTCGGCAAAATATTCAGGTTTGTTTACAGTAGGTACTTCATCGCCAATCCTGTTAAGAGACTGCGCAAATGCAGAACCTCCCAGTTTAAGGTTGTCAAATGAAAAATCAATATGGTAAAGTGGATATTCAGGATTGTTTACCAAAACAGGAGTTAGTACCTTTTTTACATCACTTACCTCAGCACCTGCAGAAATAATGACAGTGCCAGGTGAATAAACTTTATCATTGCCGTACTTTTGAGTCATTGACAATGAGTCTTTTCCTGTTGGGATATTTATACCAAGTGCTATTGCAAAGTTACTTGCTGCCTCAACAGCTTTATAAAGCCTTGCATCTTCACCAGGATTTTTGCATGGCCACATCCAGTTGGCAGACAATGATATACCCTCAATATCGTCTGTAAGTGGAGCCCAAACAATATTAGTCAGAGCCTCAGCTATTGCCAGAACAGAGCCGGCAGCAGGATCTGCCAATGCAGCCTGTGGTGCATGTCCTATAGAAGTTGCAATACCAGAATTACCGCGGTAATCTAATGCAACAACTCCAAGGTCGGCCAATGGAAGCTGAATCTCACCAACACATTGTTGTCTTGCGACTTTACCTGTTACAGATCTGTCGACTTTGTTAGTCAGCCAATCTTTACAGGCAACAGCTTCAAGTTGTAATACTGTTTCAACATATTCATCTAATAACTCAGCCTGATACTCAACTGGTTTGTAACTTTCTTCGATAGTATTGTCTGTAATAACAGTTCTTGGCGGCTTTCCTATCATATATTCCAGCTTCAGATCAATAGGACATTGACCATCAGACTGTTTAAATACAAATTGTTTATCACCGGTGGTTTCGCCGACTACATACATAGGTGATCTTTCACGATCGGCTATTTTCTTGATAAATTCAATATCTTTTTCATCTACAAGCAATCCCATTCTCTCCTGACTCTCGTTTCCGATAATCTCTTTAGCAGAAAGAGTAGGGTCGCCAATAGGCAATTTGCTCATATCTATTACGCCACCTGTGGCTTCAACCAGCTCAGAAAGGCAATTTAAATGACCACCTGCACCATGGTCGTGTATAGAGACAATTGGGTTATTATCTAATTCAGCAAGAGCTCTGATTACATTTGATGCTCTTTTCTGCATTTCAGGATTTGCTCTTTGTACAGCATTAAGTTCAATTCCTGAAGCATACTGCCCGGTATCTACTGACGAAACCGCACCACCGCCCATGCCAATTCTGTAATTGTCGCCTCCTAATAGCACAACCTTTTGTCCGACTTCAGGCTCACCTTTAAGTGCATCTTTTTTCTTACCATAACCAACACCACCGGCAAGCATAATAACCTTGTCGTAAGCAAACTTTTTATCATTTTCTTCGTGTTCGAATGTTAGAAGCGAACCGCAAATAAGTGGTTGTCCAAATTTATTACCAAAATCGCTGGCACCGTTGGATGCCTTTATTAGTATTTGTTCCGGTGTCTGATAAAGCCATTTTCTTTCAGGCATAGCTTGCTCCCACTCTCTGTCTGATTCTGTTCTTGGGTATGAAGTCATATAAACAGCGGTTCCGGCAATAGGAAGTGAAGCTCTGCCTCCGCCCAAACGGTCACGAATTTCACCTCCTGTACCGGTAGCTGCTCCGTTGAAAGGCTCTACAGTTGTAGGAAAATTGTGAGTTTCAGCTTTGAGTGATATAACAGATTCAAACTCTTTGACTTCAAAAAAATCAGGTTTATCTGACGATGCAGGTGCAAATTGTTCGATAACAGGTCCCTGATTGAATGCTACATTATCTTTGTAAGCAGAAACCAACTTGTTTGGATTTACAGCTGAAGTCTTTTTAATTAATTCAAAAAGTGATGAAGGCTTTTCAACACCATCTATAATGTAAACTCCACCAAATATTTTATGTCTGCAATGCTCAGAATTCACCTGTGAAAAACCAAAAACCTCACTATCAGTAAGTTTACGACCTATTTTTTCAGACACATCCTCAAGATAGGAAATTTCATCCTGGCTAAGGGCTAACCCCTCCTGTTCGTTATATGATGCAATATCTTCAATATAAATAATAGGTTCGGGAGTTTTTGAAATAGTAAAAACCTCCTGACCTATACCATTGTAAACTCTTTGAAGCATGCTGTCATGCTCTGCATCGGCAGATTGAACAGAAAAAAATTCCTCCATTCTGACTATACCTTCCAATCCGAGATTTGATGCTATTTCAACAGCATTTGTACTCCATGGTGTAATCATTTCACGTCGAGGCCCAATAAAGATGCCTTCTAATGATTTTTCTTCCAATGGTGTGGCATCACTAAATAGCCATTGAAGTTTTTTAAGGTCGTCTTGATTGAATGTTTTAACTGATTGTACAGCTATTAGGCTTTCAGCCTGAGTTTTAAAGAATTGTATCATACGATTTCAGGATTGATTGAAATTCAGCCGCAAAGGTAGGCAAAAAAAGCCTTTTTAATGAGATAATTTATTAGATTTGTAATTGTAATGAGGAAAATTATGAAACAGTTGATAGTACCATTTTTGTCTCAGCTTAACGAAATGACAGCTGAAGAATCATGTAAAATACTTGAAGATTATGGCCGGAAGTTTTCTATCGAAACCGTAAACTGGCCTGAACTATTTAATTATAAACCTATCACAACTGCTTCAATTGCAAGAAGCCGGGACTGCATTCACCT
>CAZFUO010000301.1:0-3040 GCA_964522065.1 uncultured Bacteroidales bacterium
ACTACTTAAACCTCAAAGCATAAAAGGCCGGTGAGGCAAATTTCATAATATTTTCCCTGTCGTCAGTCATATAAAACATATATGCATCGGCGCAATCATCTTTGTGAATGGCAACCATAAGGCAATACCTGTAACCCTGACTAAATGGCCTTGTAACCTCAACAAAAGAAATAGCACCCCAATCTGCTCCAAATTCCTTCTTTACTGCAGCGGGTTCGAAATTTTGTTTCGAAACATTTTTACCATTCGATATATTTAATGTAATAGCCTTAAATGAAGCCTCATATAACTTATTCGGATCGGCAAAAGAGCTGCCTTCCTGCTTGTTTTTCATATCCTCCTTATACTTCTCAACCCTGTCACCCAACGGCCTGATAGCATAACGAATCTCAAACTTCCCGTCAGGATATCTCACAGCAAATTCATAATTCATCTGACTATTTTCAACCACAAGCGCCTCATCCAATCCTTCAGGCATAGTAAACTCCATCTTCGAAACCGCTAATAGCTCTTCAAAGCTAAGCTTTTTCTTCTCCTCTTCCATCGTAAACGACGAAAACAACATAAAGCCACAAAAGGCAACAAGCAACAGATTTTTCATAGTAGTATATTTTTAGAAATCAGACTTTTAATCTAAACATCATTGGTAAAGTGTAATAAACTTTAACTGGTTCGCCGTCGCTGGTTCCAGGTTTCCATTCAGGCAAAAGTTTTACAACTCTGAGAGCTTCTGAATCTAGCAGTTGATGAACACTCCTTATAACTGTCGGATTTGTAACATTGCCTTTCTCATCTACAGTAAATCTTACTACTACTGTACCCTGTATTTTAAATTGGGCTGCATCTTTTGGATATCTAAGATTTGACTGAACAAATTCCATCAATCCTTTGTCCCCATTTGGAAACTGAGGCATTTTTTCTACTGCAATATTCTCCCCTTTTATCTCGTTACCATTGACATCCCAATATTTAAATTTAACTCTTACACTATTCTCGTAAGAAATTAATCTTTTCTTTTTTCCGTCTTTGTAATACCAGATAAAATCACCCTCACGTACTTCAGGCTCCTGAGATGAAAGTTTTCCTGTCATATACAACTCACCGGTGAGATAATAGTCTTTTATGATAAAGTCAAGAGACTGGTTAGTGGTAGCCATTCTTATAAACGTTGCAGTATCTTTATCGCAAACCTTTTGTTTTTGATTCAGCCAAATCGTATCGGCAGTAAGAACATCAGGGGTATTTAATTTTACTTCCTGAGCATTTGAAATACTCACAAAAAACAATAATAACAAAACTGATAAAACTGCGTTTTTCATAATAACTGTATTAGACATTTACTGACTGCTTTTATTCTTATCAGTAAGCTTCTTTTTTTGCTTTACCGATACTTGTTCCTGATTTACGAGTTGAAAATTAACAGGTAATGTGAAGTCAACTGAAACCGGCTTACCTTCATCTGTTCCCGGTTTCCACCTAGGCATTGATTTTATCATTCTTAACGTTTCATCATCCAGTAATTTATGTACACTTTTTAATATAACCGGATCTACTACATTACCATTTTCGTCGATAGTAAATCTCACAACTACCCTGCCGTGAGGCCTATCTATATTTGAAGTTTTAGGATATCTCAAGTTTGATAGTATAAATTTCATTAATGCTCTGTCACCATTTGGGAACTGAGGCCTTTCTTCGTTAGGATCTTTAGGATATTCTTTTAATAGATTACCATTAATATCCCAGTATTTTGAGCCTGTAGAAATTCCATCTACATATTTATCTTTTGATTTTATTTTACCATTAATATGAAAGTAAATAAAATCTCCTTCTCTGATTTCCGGTTTTAAAGAAATAAGTTTACCGGTCATATATAGCTCGCCTGTTAGGTAATAATCACTAACTATATAATCAAGTGACTGATTTGGAAAAATAACCCTGCAGTAAGTTGCATCTTCTTTATTACAAACCTTTTGTCTTTTGTTCAGCCAAAGTGTATCACCGGTTAGGACATCAGGCTTATTTAAGATTAATTCTTCAGCATTTGAAATACTAAAAAAAGAAACCATGAACAAAACTAACAGAATTGTGTTTTTCATACCAATAAGGATATAAACTATATTTTTTGTAAAAATAACAATAAAAACATCTATTTTTGTTAAAGCATTAAAAAAATAATTCATTTTTTATGAAGAGTATTACAGAAAGCGATGAAGGCTTTGTTTGCGAGATTTCAGCGCCTTGCTTTTCCAGACTTAATAATGAAGAAATTGAGCTGATAAGAGAAAGTAAGACACAGGTATTGTTCAGAAAAGGTGATACTCTTACCAAACAAGGAGCTTTTTCATCTTATGTTTTGTTTATGATAAGCGGTATTGCCCGAAAATATATAGAAAGTGAAGATGGAAGGTCTTTCAACCTTAGCCTGGTTGGTCAGGGTGAATTTATTGGTTTATCTGCAGTGTTTTCACTTAGTAAATTTGTGTATTCGGTTACTGCTCTTACTGACTGCCAGGTTATGATAATAGAAAAATCAAGTCTGCAAAAAGTTATAGATGGTAATGGCGGTTTCGCTATGGGATTGATAAAAAGGCATTGTGAGCAAAACTCTGAATTATTTGAGACTCTTAACAATCAACTTTTCAAACAAATGAACGGGCGACTTGCCGGTAGTCTTTTATACTTGAACGAAATAAAGCACAATGGTATATCG
This sequence comes from uncultured Bacteroidales bacterium, assembly GCA_964522065.1. Taxonomy (GTDB): domain Bacteria; phylum Bacteroidota; class Bacteroidia; order Bacteroidales; family UBA1402; genus UBA8389. The sequence continues at coordinate 2,714 of CAZFUO010000301.1, forward strand.
GTGTTTGGTCTTCTTGGCAGAAAAGATATTGCAGAGTTTGCCGGAATATCTACAGAAAGTGCAGTCAAGTTACTTAAGACTTTCGATAAAGAAGGAATTATCGAACTACACGATAAGAACATTGAGATAATAAAACCTGAGGTGTTGAGGGAGATTTGGAAGAGGGGGTGATTAAAAAAGCCAAAGGCTTTTTTAAATGCCAGGCACTCGCTTTGCTCGTTAAACGCCGGGCGCTTCGCTAAATGCCAAACGAAAAGCCTTTGGCTTTTCTAATGCCAGGTGCTTTGTTAAACTTTAACTGTACGCCATTCTTCTCTTCGTTGTAGC
>CAZFUO010000302.1:0-3022 GCA_964522065.1 uncultured Bacteroidales bacterium
CGGAACCAGCATTAAGCTTAACACCTGTAGCAGGTGAGTAAGCAAAACTACCGGCGACATCTGCTGTTGCTGAAAGCTGAGTTGCACTTAAGGTTGTACCATAAACGATATCGGCAGGATTTGACCAAGTGATTACAGGATTGGCCTTAGCTACATTAATCTTGACTGTATCTTTTGCAATAGAATATGTCACTGCATCAGTAGGTGTAAAAACTACTACAAGATTTTGATTATTTCCGGCAGATAATTTTGTACCAGAAGCAGGAAAATACTGAAAAGTACCTGAAACTGTACTGGAAGCATTAAGCTGAGTACCTGATAAAAGTGTACCATATACTATATCAGTAGGGTTTGACCATGTTATTACCGGAACTGCCTGGGTGGTAAAACTCTTATCTTCTCCGTAAACAGTACCCACACTATTTGTAGCAAAACTCCTTACATGATATGTGGTTCCTGCAGATAATCCTGTTAGTTTTATATCAAAAGTACCGGTTACAGTAGCAGCCCCTTTATCAATCTTGTTTCCGGAAATTGTTGGATTTGCAGTTGTTGACCAACAAACACCATGAGATGTCGGAGAAGGATTGCCTAAAAGTGTGAGATTTGATGATACAATTGCAGTATCTATACCAACATTTGCAACACTAACAGTCTGTATAACAGGAGCACCTACAAGAGATCCGTCCGGTGAGGGTGGAGCTGGTGGTAAAACTAATGCTGCGTTTAAATTAAAAACGGCAATTGAAAAAGTAATCAGGATTAATGTACTTAATAATGCTGATGATATATTTTTTGTTTTCATATTTATACCTCCTATTTTATCTTACAACTACTTTTGAATTGAAAACATTACCATTCTCAGGTATTATTTTTACTGCATATATTCCTTCAGATTTAACAGGAATATCAATCTTTCCTGTATTTACACTCTGTTTGAATACCAAAACGCCATCAAGCGTGTACACCTGAATTTCGTGAGGGCTTTTCGACATACCTTCAACAACCAACGATTTATGTTTTGAAAACACAGTTATATTATGAGTATTTTCTTCTATTGTAGATGTAGGAGTATTTGTAAACAACAAATATGTTTCTATTGTCTCTGACACATTTGTTTCAAATTCTATGTTCTCATTCAGCAGGTTAATTAACTTCCTGTTTTTAGTATCAAACATGTAAACTGGCAATCCAGAGTCGAAGTCTTTTAGCTCTGATATTGATATAATATATTTACCAGCACCGGATAACATGATTTTAACAGGTACTTTCAAACCTTCATTTATTTGAGAAATAGTATTAACAGCATATTCTTCCAAAGCTATTTGTGTGAATATTTGTGGAATGCCAGACTCTGTACTAATAAGTTTATTTGCATCCATTTCAGCATCAAATTTATCAGTAGCACCGAATTTGACTCTGATTACGGTTTCGTCACTTAAATTTTTATCTGATTTTAATTGCAACCTTATCAATGTTTGCGATTCAGCATTTCTGAAATAAGATGGCGTAATTGACTTTGTTGCATCTGTAAATGTAACACTACCTTCAGCCGTAGCTTTTACAAAAAAGCCTTGCATTGGTGCAATATATTGGGTTTGCCCGTTTACAGAGACTCCATCTACAAAGTAACCATAATTACTTGTAACAGGATTCCATAAATATATTGCATTATAAACGTTATCTCTTAAAATGCCATTTGCCCAATCAGCAGTAGATGGGTAAGGATTACCAATCAGGTTCCAGCCATCTCCTTCTTTCTTCGCCTGTATCACTTTATTACCGGCATTTAATGCACCGGTTATTGTTATAAGTGTATCGTTTCCGGATGAGCTACTATATCTGGCGCCATAACCTTTTCCTGTGTTTATTATATTAGCAGAATTCATAAAACTCCAGCTATTAGATTTTTCATCGTGATCAACAGCCCACAAATTATAAAGTAATGGGAAAGCATTAACTGAAGATGAAACTGGTGTAGTGTAGTAATGCCATTGATTTTTAACAAAATACTGTTGAACAGTAGCCTGAACACCTGTACTGTTATTTACAAGCTTACCAGTACCTGTTGCATCAGATTTTAGTATAAAGGCATTTGCTCCGACATTATTTACAAACGAGCCTGTAACTTTCAGTGTTTTGTCAGGATTTATAGTGAGTTTTCCGGAGTTAATTAATAGCGAAGCAACCTCATAATTATCTGTTGCAGTACAAGTGCCACTAATAGTTGTAGCTGTAATTGTACCTGGTATACCTGCTGACCATCTTTCCATTTCAGACCAATTACCTGTACCTGTAAACGTTGTACTCGAAGCAGGTAAAGTTGTAAATACAGAATCCGCTCCAATTGTAGTTCCTACAGCATTTACAGCCTTTACTCTGTAATGATAAGTAGCGTTTGGAATCAATCCTGTCAATAATCCACTAACAGATGTAGAAGTATTGCCAGTCATTGGACTTTGAACAGCAAACACAGACGAACCATAGGCATTTGTTAGTCCATATTCAAAAGTTACAGTTGTTGTAGCAATATTTGCATTTACTGTTCCTTTTATTGTAGATGTCGTGCTTGCTATACTTACAGCTTCTTTTGTTACAGCAGTTGGCTTATTAATTATGACTATATTCTTTTGTCCACCTAAAGAACTGACTCCACCAACAGTAGGAAGGTTCAACCAGGTAGCATTTCCGGCTGCATCTAAAATTGAGCCGCCAGATAAATACATAGACGAAATAGCATTATAATCAAGATCGGCACTACTATGGTCACTTCCGACTGTATAATTAAATGTCAGTATAGACGAACCACTACCTGAACTATAGAAAGCTGTACCACCACTATTTAATAACAGAATAGGAGTACCGGTTACTGTAACATTTTCCGAGAATGTAATAGTAATTGCAATAACATCTCCTACTTTGTAAGTGCCGTTTGCTGTGGTTGAACTGACAGACAAAACTGACGGAGCAACTGCATCTACAAGAACACCTGTAGTGCTTCCAACACTGTTTAAAGTCAAAT
>CAZFUO010000303.1:0-2942 GCA_964522065.1 uncultured Bacteroidales bacterium
ATTTACCCTTATAAACATGCATCCATGATGCTTCAAAAAAACGTTTATCGTTTTGTGAGGCTTTTAATGTATATCCTTCCTCGTCAATAATGTAAACAGGTCTTGGTTCTTCAGCAAACTGAAGCATATCCTCAGAAAGTTTTACTATCCTTGAAGGTAATGCATCTTCATTTCCTTCAGGCAGATGTGCAGACTCAAGAGCTTTGTTATCTCTGTACCTTTGTAACTGACCACCCCAAAGACCACCAAAATACATATAAAAACTACCGTCAACATCCTGAAAAATTGCCGGATCTATACTATAACTGCCTCTTATTGGGTCAGGCTCAGGTATAAACGGACCTTCTGGTTTATCTGAAACCGCTACACCTATTCTGAAAATATCATTTTTATCTTTCAATGGAAAGTACATGTAATACTTGCCATTTTTAAATGCTACATCACAATCCCACAGCTGCCTGCCTGACCATTTAATATCATCAACCTTCAAAACCACACCATGATCTGTCAGAGGTTCTGATTCGATATCGGATGTTGAGAAAACATGATAATCGTTCATGTCGAAATGATCACCGTTATCATTTTCAGGTATTCCTGATTCTCTGTCGTGAGAAGGGTAAATATATAATTTGTCGTTAAAAACGTGTACAGCAGGATCTGCCATAAAATCGTTTTCTACAAGATATTTTGCCTTTTTCATTTGTCTTTATAATTTTTGGCCATCTTTATCATTTCTTCAACAACAGGTTTTGGCTGGCTGTTTCTGTCAAACAATACAGGATAATCTGTTCTGCCTCTTACAGGGAAGTTATTCTTCCAGTTTTCTTTGTCTCCCAAACCCCATACAGTTACTCTGTCAATTACTTTATTATATTTCAGGAACAAGGCAAACATATCCAAAACTCTTTTATTCCACTTTGCCTGTACATCAGCAGGTACTCCGGTTTTATATGGATCCATAACTTTTGAGTATTCTGCTTTGTCAGAAATATTTGCACCTGTATGATTAAAAGGATTTGGAAGAATTGAGATATCCCATTCAGTAATCATAACTTTTACACCAACGGCAGCAAGCTTCTTGATTGTGGTTTCGTAAGCCTCAACACTTGGCTCGTCCATATTAATGTGGCATTGCAAGCCTACAGCATCGATTCTGCAACCTGCAGCTTTTAATTCTTTTACCATTTCTACTACTGCATCACATTTGCGAACACCTGCCATGCTATAGTCGTTATAATATAGTTCTGCATCAGGATCAGCCTCGTGAGCATACTGGAAAGCTAACTTAATAAAGTCTTTTCCAAGGATTTGATAAAACTTACTATTTCTGTATGAGCCATTGTCTTCGAATGCTTCATTAACAACGTCATAACCTTTTATTTTGCCTTTATATCTGCCAACAACTGTATGAATATGGGTTCTCATTCTTTGCTTAAGAACTTCAGCAGAAACGGTCTGATTGTTTTCGTCTACCATAAACCATCTTGGTAGTTGTGAATGCCATATAAGACAATGGCCAATAACTTTCTGATTGTTTTTCTGAGCTAAAGCAACCAGTTTATCGGCTTCTTCAAATTTAAACTGATTTTCTACAGGCTGCATTTCTCCACTCTTCATTGAGTTTTCGGCAACTATAGAGCTAAAATGGTTTCTTACATGTTCGGCTTCCAGTGGATTTCTTTCATTGATTTGCGCAGAATTCAGAGCAACACCCATAAGGAACTTTCCTTCAGTTGCAGATCTCAGAGTCTCTTTAGCATTTACGCTTAAAGTTGATATCGCAATTAAAATAGCAAATAAAATTTTGAATCTTGGTTTCATAAAAAATGTTGTTATTAATTTTGATTTTTACGTCTTTCTTCAAGCTCAGCCTGCATTTTTATATTAAAATTCTTTGTTATCGGATAAAAGAAAAGTGCAGATGTAGCAATACCAAATGTAATTGCTGGTATTATACTTGAAGTTAATCTGATACCCAGCAATGATTGTTCAGATTGAATAGTATTTGAAGCAAATCCGAATGCCGCTACAATAATACCACAAATTGCACCTCCTACACCTAATCCTGCTTTAAGAGCAAAGACAATTCCTGCAAAGCAAAAACCTGTAGCTCTTCTGTTATTTTTCCATTCAGAGAAATCTGCAACATCACCCATCATAGCCCATAGTAAAGGTATTGTAGGTGCATAAGAAGCATTCTTAAGAATATTTATAATAAAGATGGTTGCAATGTCTTCAGGATTCACAAAAAAGAACATGGCTGTAAATAAAGTTGTAAGTGACATACATACTATAAATACACTCTTTTTGCCGAATTTATTTGATAACGGTTGTGAAAGAAGTAAAACACCTGCAAGAGTTACAATTTGTCCTATCATATTGAAAAAGCTGTAACCAACAGAAAACACATTGCTTAAGTCAGGCTTTGAGATTAACCCGAACAAATTGAGAAAACTTTGCCAGCCCGTGGTTTCACCTACGCTTACCAAACCGAAATTTATAAGGAAGTTGTGTAGAGATTGTTTATCTACATAGTAATTGAAATAGTAGCTCATTGCACTACCAAAAAGTGCAAGTGTAATAAATAGAAACAATGTCAATGTAAACATTGCTTTCCAGGGAAGACAACTTATTAAATCTTTAAAATCCTGTTTGAAATCATTCTTCTGGTCCTGAGGAGGAGCAATTCTTTCTTTAGATGAAAAGAATGTAACTACCATTAAAACCGCAGCTACACCGGCAAACAGAACTATAGTCCAAAGCCATCCTTTTGGATCGTTAGCTTCTCCGTTACCAAATTTGGAAACCAGAGGTAAAGTAAGACCCTGAACAATAAAAGTTGCAACAGTTGCTGTTAAGAATCTTACTGTAGATATGCTTGTACGTTCTTTAATATCACTACTCATAACACCACCCAATGAAGAATATGGAGTATTATTAAA
>CAZFUO010000304.1:0-2927 GCA_964522065.1 uncultured Bacteroidales bacterium
GTATGCAATCCTGTCATAAGACAACACCTTGAAGGTGATGAAACACTTGCACCGGCATAAAAATTTGTGAATCTAACGCCCTCAGCGCTAAGCTTGTCAATAACAGGAGTTTTTACCACCTCGTTACCATAACAACCTAAATCTCCATAACCCAGATCGTCTGCAAGTATAAAAACGATATTTGGGTTTGCAGCCTGTAAACTTACAAAACTTCCAACACTTACACCTGCAACTAAAAATTGAGTAATATTTTTCATGAACATTAGCTTTTAACCACATGCAAAAATATAAATATATAATTGAAATAGTTATTTTTGCAGTAAAATCGGAGGTCAGAAAATGAATGAAAGGGTATTGACGATCGAACAGGCAGATCCTGCCATTTTCCACGGAGTAAACAACAGCAATCTTCAATTGATAAAAGCTTTATATCCAAAGCTCAGGATAGTTTCGAGAGGAAATATCATTAAAATCTACGGAGACATCTCAGATATGGATGCTTTTGAAAGAGCTTTTGTGGAACTAGAAAAGTATTGTCTTGACTTTAACACCCTAAATGAAGAGACTATAAGAGATATAGTAAAAGGCAAAGCTCCGCTTGAGGTAAAAACAGACAATCTTATACTACATGGTATGAGTGGAAAGGCTATTCTGGCAAGAACAAAAAATCAACAAAAACTTGTAGACAGTTACGATAAAAATGATTTGATTTTTGCAATCGGACCAGCCGGCTCTGGAAAAACCTATACTGCTATCGCACTTGCAGTAAGGGCACTTAAAAACAGAGAAGTAAAAAAGATAATTCTGTGCCGTCCTGCCGTAGAAGCCGGTGAGAAACTCGGTTTTCTGCCCGGAGATATGAAAGAAAAGATTGATCCTTACTTACAACCTCTTTATGATGCTCTTGAAGATATGATTCCTCCTGCTAAGCTTAAGGACTATATGGAAAATAAAATTATTCAGATTGCTCCGCTTGCATTTATGAGAGGAAGAACCTTAAGTGACGCAGTTATAATTCTGGACGAAGCGCAAAATACGACTACCCAACAAATTAAAATGTTCATGACCAGGCTCGGCATGAATGCAAAAATGATAATAACTGGTGACATGACTCAGATTGACTTACCTTATAATGTCACATCTGGCCTTATACAAGCTTTAGGAATTCTGAAAAATGTTAAAGGCATAGGTAAAATTGAATTTGACAGAGAAGACATTGTCAGACACAAGTTGGTACAAAACATTGTAGATGCATACGAGGTTTTCAATGAAGCAAAAAAGAAAGAAGCACAAATAAAACAATAATTATGAAACAAGCACTTACCAGAACAGACTTTAACTTTCCGGGACAAAAATCAGTTTATCACGGCAAAGTAAGAGATGTGTACAACATCGATGACGAATTATTAGTCATGGTTGTAAGCGACAGAATTTCAGCCTTTGATGTTATCCTGCCTGAAGGTATTCCTTATAAAGGCCAGGTACTTAACCAGATTGCAGCAAAATTTCTGGATGCAACCGGTGACATTGTAAAAAACTGGAAACTTGCCACACCCGACCCTATGGTAACTGTTGGTATTAAATGTGAGCCTTTTGAAGTCGAAATGGTGATAAGAGGATACCTTACCGGCCATGCATGGCGTGAATACAAATCTGGTAAAAGAATGATTTGCGGAGTTCCTATGCCTGACGGTATGAAAGAAAATCAGAAGTTCGAAACCCCGATTATCACTCCTACTACAAAAGCTAAAGAAGGCCATGACGAAGATATTTCTAAAGAAGAAATAATTGCCAGCGGTCTGGTTAATCGCGAAGATTATGAAAAACTGGAGGCTTATACTCAGGCAATATTTAAAAGAGGTAGTGAGATAGCAGATAAAATGGGCTTAATTCTTGTTGACACCAAGTATGAATTTGGTAAAAAAGATGGAGAAATTATTTTGATGGACGAAATTCACACTCCTGACTCTTCAAGATATTTCTACAAAGAAGGTTACGAAGAAAACTTAGCTGCAGGTCTGCCTCAAAAGCAACTTTCAAAGGAGTTTGTAAGACAATGGCTTATTGAAAATGGTTTTCAGGGTAAAGAAGGACAGGCTGTACCTTTCATGAGTGAAGAATATTGTCTGAGCGTATCAGAAAGATATATTGAGCTTTATGAAAACATTGTTGGCGAGAAATTCAACAAAGCTGAACTTGAAGGCCTGACTTCAAGAATTGAAAAGAATGTGGTTAATTATTTAACTTCACTCAAATAATCAAGATGTTTAAAACCCTGCTGCTGATTGGTTCAGGAAGTTTTATAGGAGGTATTTCAAGGTATCTTGTATCGAAATATGTACAAAACAGCCTTATAGCAGCTTTCCCTTATGGAACTTTGGTTGTTAATATAACAGGTTGCCTGCTTATCGGTCTTATTTACGGACTTTCTGAAAGAGGTAACATCATCAGCAGTGATTGGAAAATATTTTTAACCGTTGGCATTTGTGGAGGATTTACTACATTCTCCACATTTGCAAACGAAAGTTTGTTTCTGCTTAAAGAAGGAAATATTATTCAATTTGCTTTGTATGCAGGACTATCAGTCTTTCTTGGGGTAGCAGCTGCAGGACTTGGATACATTATCACCAAATAATCAGAACATTTGTATCCTTTTTGCTTCCTGCATTTATCTTCCTTGTATCCGTCTTGATTCTTTTTTTATTTTCTGAACTTACATATCGGAATTATTTTTGCATAAGAAATAAAAGACAAAAGAACAAAACAAATCTCAATATGAAAAAAATCAATTTTCTTAGCAAAGGCCTCCTTTTCGCAGCCTTTACAATGGTTTTAGTTGGTTGTGTTGGTAATGAATATGATTTACCTGATGCATCAGTTAAAAATGAGAATCCACTGGAAGGAGTTGTAATTCCTGACGGTTTTGA
>CAZFUO010000305.1:0-2180 GCA_964522065.1 uncultured Bacteroidales bacterium
TACTACTTACAATCCTATAAGGATGAATAAGCGTATAGATTACCATAAAGATCTTATTAAAAATGAGATGCCTGACCACATTGCACGATGGCTGGGTACAACCTCTTCCTATGGAGATGCTATGCCATCGGTTGAATACTGGAATAAAGAGGTTTCGGAGTTGAAAACTTTTGCTGAGGCAAGGCCAGGTATCTTATTAAGTGATTTGCAGAATTATGGGTTCTCCAGCCCTGCAGCTCTTTCTATGTCAGTATTCCCTTCAAATGGAGGAGAGATTATTTTTAATGAAATGAAAGTCTCTGAAACTAACTGGAATGGTATTTACCCGAAAGATCTTGCAATTTCACTTAAAGCTGTCGAAAAGCCCGGATTTAAATTTAAAGGTTGGGCTTCGTCTTCAATTAAACCGATAATAAGTAAACAATCTGAATGGAAATATCTTGATGATGGATCAGACAAGGGAAATGTATGGCAAAGCAATGATTATGACGACTCGACATGGAAAACAGGTCAGGGTAAATTTGGTTATGGAGATAGTCAGCAAACGTTAATTTCTTACGGCTCAAACAGTCTTTACAAACACATAACAACTTACTTTAGAAAGACTTTTGAAATTACAGATAAAAAAAATGCATCGGGATATATTTTAAATATTTTGAGAGATGATGGAGCTATAGTTTATTTGAACGGAAAGGAAGTTGTACGATCTAACATGCCGGTAACAAACGTCAATTACAAAACTCTAGCCAGCACATCTGTTAGTAGCACAGGTGAAACCACTTATGTAAGTTATCCGGTAAATTCTACTGATATTCTTGAAGGCTTAAATACAATCGCTGTAGAGATTCATCAAAACTCGTCAAGCAGCTCAGACCTTGGTTTTGATTTGGAATTATTTCAACAATCAGCAGATACAGCAACGATTTTCTCTACCTCAAAAAATCATGAATTATCTCTAAGTGAGGACTATAAAATTACAGCAATATTTCAACATACCGGAGAAAATATTTTGTCTGATGCTATAAAGCAGGATTTATTTTTGTATAAAAAAGACTCACCTTATTTGCTACAGGGAGATGTTCATATAAATGCAAATACCACACTTACAATTGAACCTGGAGTAGAGATACATTTACCCCCACTTGCAAACTTTATTGTAAATGGCTCAGTTAAAGCTCTGGGTAATGAAAATGAAAGAATCATTTTTAAACTCAATCCAAATTACATTGGAAATAGCTGGGGTGCATTATGCTTTATAAATGCAACCGACACTATTAAAATGAGTCATGTTACTATTGAAGATGCTTCAAAAGGACCTGTTGCAAACAGAGATGTTGCAGCAGTTACAGGTTTTAGATCAGATTTACTTCTGGATAATATGTTGATTGTCAGCAATGATTTTGATCCTATTACAACTCATTATGGTAGTTTGAAACTTACTAACAGCACTATTCATTCAAACACAATAGGAAATCTTATCAATATTAAAAATGGCAAAGGTCACATTGAAAATTGCATACTTGAAGGCAACAATTTTCCTGATACAGATGCCATTGACTATGACAATGTTGATAATGGCATTATTAAAAATCTGGTAATAAGAAATTTTGGTGGTTCAAACAGTGACGCAATAGATTTAGGCGAATCAACAGATGTTAAAATTGACAGCGTTCTTATCTATAACATTTTTGATAAAGCAATTTCTATTGGTCTGAAGTCAACACTTTATGCAAACAACATTACAATAATGAACACAACGCTTGGATTTGGCATTAAAGATTCAAGTAGACTGACAGCAAATTACTGTACTTTTTATAATGTTGGAACACCGGTTGCAAACTATGAGAAAATACATGGCAGAGCTGGTGGTAATGCTTATATCAAAAACAGTATATTTTCTAACAGTTATAATTTTGCATTTACATCAGACCATCGTTCGTTTACACATATTTCAAATAGTATATCAGATACTGACAGTTTATCTTCTGTAAATGGAAATTTATTTGGAAACCCTTTATTTATGTCACCCGGAACATTCGATTTCACTCTTCAAGATAATTCTCCTGCGCAGAAAATGGGCTCTTATATTCGTGGTTTCACAGAAAATCCATTTGTACTAATTTCTGATATTTTCTACAATTTAAATAAAGCCACTGACAGAACTGAATTTATTAAAATAT
>CAZFUO010000305.1:2190-2906 GCA_964522065.1 uncultured Bacteroidales bacterium
ATGTTGATGATGATTTTAAAAACTTAAATCTTGTAGTAAAATCTTTACCAATAAATATTGGCATTTCTTCTTCTGTATGTTTATTAATTTCATCTTCAACTACTTGTAAAAACATTGTATGGAATTTAATTAATATTTTAACTTGAGAAAGAATAGGTGAAACAATAGGTGATGATTTATTTTTTAAATTAACAATTGGTTCTAAATAAACTGTTTGTAAAATATTTAATCCTTCAAATACAAGTATTGATATTAGCGAGTATACCCTGTCTGAGGCTGTTGATTTCACTTTTCCTACGGGTACTATAATTAAGGCCGGAGAAAAAATTATTGTTGCAAAAAGCAAAGAATTAATTCCTGACTTTTCAAGGTTTACTAATATTTTTTCATGGTCAGATGGCAGCCTTGCAAACGAAGGTGAAATTATAAGGCTTTCAAACAAATATGGAATAGTAATAGATAATGTATATTACAAACCTGATGCACCATGGCCTATAGTAGCAGGTAAAGACGAAAAAGTAATTTCAATTAATGCACATTTTGCTGATAATCATTTAGGAGAAAACTGGGGAACCACAAATTATTCTTCGAGTGTTGGTTTAGAAAAACTATCTGAAAATAACTTTATTGTGTTCCCAAATCCAACCAAAGACTGGATTACTATTCAAACCGGTAAATCTAAAATATGCGCCAAACAGGAATATTGCTAAAAGTAA
>CAZFUO010000306.1:0-2896 GCA_964522065.1 uncultured Bacteroidales bacterium
CAAAAGTAATTTATATTTTTTTAATTTTGTCAATGCTTAACAGATAGATAATATCCTATGAAAAATAACACCAACAGACGAGATTTTATAAAAAAAAGCAGCCTTTTGTTGCTGGCTGCTCCGATTTCAGGCAGTCTTTTAAATATAACTTCATCAAAAGCAGCCAAAACTTCTGATAAGAAAATACAGGTTAAAAGCTCATTTGTAAAGCTTAGTATTAAAGATTTTGGCGCAATTGGTGATGGCGTTACTAAAAATACTACTGCTATACAGGATGCTGTAGACAGATGTCATGTATTAGGTGGTGGTGAGGTCGTGGTTCCCGAAGGTAATTTCTTGACAGGAGCTATAAGGCTGAAATCTAATGTTACTTTAAGACTTGAGGAAAATTCAATTCTTACGGGTACTCCCGATTTTAATGATTACCCGGTTTCTCAGGTTAGATGGGAAGGTAAGTGGATAAAAGGACATACAGCTTTAATTTATGCTGTTGATTCTGAAAATATTTCAATAGTTGGTAAGGGTAAAATTGCCGGAAATCATGCATTGGGCGGAAGGCCTAATAATGAGTATCCTTTAAGACATCCTGCTTTGATTGAGCCTATTAACTGTAAAAATCTATATTTTGAAGGCTTTTCTACAGATTATCACCGTATGTGGTGTATTCATCCTACTTATTGTGAAAACCTTCAATTCAGAAATCTGACAATAAGAAGTACTGGTGGTAACGGTGATGGTATTGATATTGACTCATGCAGGAATGTAATTATAGATAATTGTGATATCGAAACAGGTGATGACTGTATTGCAATTAAGTCTGGCAGGGGCATGGAAGCTAACAAACTGATGCGGACTACTGAGAATGTTCATATCTCTAATTGCAGATTGTCTGACAAAATTTATGCTTGTATAGGTATTGGTAGTGAAACTTCAGGTGGTGTAAGAAACGTTAAAATTGAAAATTGTTATTTTCACAATACGAAAACTCATGCTATTTATATTAAGAGCAGACCGGGAAGAGGGGCTTTTATTGAAAATATAGAGGCTAATAATCTTGAAGCTGACGGTATGGAGGGCGGTTTCCTCAGGTTTAATATCTTGGGAAGAGGTCTTCAGGATCAGGTACCTGTACCTGGATTTGATGGAATACCTACAGTAAAAAACTTTACTTTTTCAAATATAAAGGTCAAAAACGTAAATGTGCTTTTAGACGGTACTTCCATACACCCTGAGAAACCGCTGAATAGTCTGATTTTTAAGAATGTATCGGGTGAGTGCAAAAAAGGAATCATACTGGCAAATATTCAAAAGGCCGATATTTCCGGTGTAAATGTGACAGGTTTTGATGGTCCACTTATTGGTATTTTTAATGTAAATGGAAAAGGTTTAGAAAAAGCAGTAAAAATAGACTTTCCTCACAAGATTGAAGCAACAATACCTGATCCAAATCCAGCCTATGAATTGAAATAAATAAAAGTTTTATGAAAATTACCAGGCAAAATCTTACAGACGCTTTTCAGGGGCTAATGAAGGTATCTTTAACCCACAGAAAAGTTGTTTATATAATAGATTTATTTATTTGCTTAATTGCGTTTTTGATTTCTGCAAGTGTTCAGGTTAATACTACAGCAGATAGCAAGACTCTTAATGACTATATTATAACCGGTTCTATTTACTTGTTTTATAATGCTGTATTGTTTTATTTTCTGAAGTCTTATTCAGGTTTAATAAGGCATTCCAATATCAGGGAAATCTGGAGACCTTTTTTCTCTCTTATAATTTCAGGAATATTATTTGTGACCACTCTTATTTTAATGGGTTATCAAAAAGGTTTTTCAACTTTTTTTAGTTTTAATGTGTTTCTGTTCAGCTTTTTTCTGATAATTATTTTCAGAGTCAGTACTGTCTATATTTACAATATGACCAAAAGCTATACCGGTCATTTTAAAAAGAAAGCCTTTATTTTTGAAATTGCACCCAGAAGTGTTGCTTTGGCTAACTGGATAAACAGAAGTTCGCACAGTACTTTAAATATTGTTGGATTTATTACCAGAGATTACAGCTCGACTAAATCAAAAATACTTGAAAAAGGTGTTTATTTTATTAATGAGGATACTTTTGCTGAATTAGTTCAAAAACATGATGTTTCGACAATACTTTTTTCTGATTATAAACAAATAAGAAAGGAGCAGGATTTTGTAACTTTTTGTGCTAAAACTGGATTGTCAGTACTTGTGGCTCCACCTCTTGAAGGACTTGATAATAATGGTAATAACAATTTCAAAATAAAGCCTATACAACTTGAAGACTTACTGGGAAGAGATGAAATTAAAATTGATCTGGAACGGATTTCTGAAAGGACATACGGGAAGGTTGTTCTTATAACAGGTGCTGCCGGTTCGATAGGCAGTGAGCTTGTAAGGCAAATTTCTAAGTTCAGACCTGCAAATGTTATATTGTTTGACAATGCTGAGACTCCACTACATAATATAAGATTAGAGCTTGAAAGTAAGTTTCCTGAATTAACCTTTATACCTGTAATAGGTGATGTAAGAATTATTAACAGGGTAGAGTGGGTATTTAAAAAGTTTAAACCTGAAATTGTTTATCACGCAGCAGCTTACAAACATGTTCCTTTAATGGAAGAAAACCCTTGTGAGGCTGTCAGAGTAAATGTTGGAGGTACAAAAAACGTTATAAATTGTACTATAAAGTATCACGCTGAAAGCTTTGTAATGATATCTACAGATAAAGCTGTCAGACCAACAAACGTAATGGGGGCAACAAAAAGAGTTGCTGAAATCTATGTTCAGACCTTAGCAAAAAAAATGCAGGCAATGGGTAATCCTATAAGAATTATTACAACCAGATTTGGAAATGTGCTTGGCTCTAATGG
>CAZFUO010000307.1:0-2885 GCA_964522065.1 uncultured Bacteroidales bacterium
GGAGCTACAATTGATGTGTAGTAGTAAGGGTAATTCTTCATCTTCTCATACATTAATTGGAGGTTTTGCCGGTGCTGCAATAATGAGCACAATTATTGCCAGTGGATACCAATCAGCCGGTTTAGAATCAATTAAAGGAGATGTTATCATTAAAATTGCCTCTTTTATTGTTTTGGCACCATTTATTGGTTTTGTTATATCGGCTTTATTGACGATTTTAATACTTTATGTTTTCAAAAAGGTCAACCCGCATAAGGCTAACCTTTGGTTTAAGCGGCTTCAGTTAGTTTCATCCGGACTTTTCAGTATTGGCCACGGATTGAACGACTCTCAAAAAGTAATGGGTATAATTGCTGCAGCTTTATTTGCTGCATATACAAAAAATGGTATTAATACAGGTATAACAACTATCGGAGAAATGCCTGACTGGGTAGCATTTTCCTGTTTTGCGGTTATCTCACTGGGCACACTCTCAGGAGGCTGGAGAATTATAAAAACCATGGGGTCAAGAATAACCAAAGTTACTCCGCTTGAGGGTGTAGCTGCCGAAACCGCTGGTGCTTTAACTTTATACTTAACCGAAATACTAAGAATACCTGTTAGTACAACTCACACAATCACCGGAGCAATTATTGGTGTTGGTGCTGTTAAAAGACTATCAGCTGTAAGATGGGGTGTTACAAAAAGCCTTCTTGTAGCCTGGATTTTAACTATACCTGTAAGCGCATTACTTGCAGCCATAGTATATTTCTTATTTGGTGACATGCTATATCAGTCATTATTGTAATTCAGAAAAATAAACAAAAAATATAAGACAATGAACAATTCATTTTTCAGTAAATTCACTCCAAAGGAACCTAAATTCTTTCCAATCCTGAAAGAAATGTCAGATGTCATGCTGGTTGCATCAGACTTGATGATAGAGTTTATAAAAAACTATAGTCATGAGACAGCACCTGAATACTATAAAAAAATCAAAGAGCAGGAAAAGAAGGGTGATGTGCTTTCAAATAAGATATTTGATGAATTGAACAGTACTTTCATTACTCCTTTTGACCGTGAAGACATCAACCAACTTGCAAACAGACTTGATGATGTAACAGACTACGTTAACAGTTGTGCAAAAAGAATGGTTCTTTACAATCCAAAGTCAATGCCAAAAAGTGCTCTTGAACTGGCAAACCTGCTTAGAGAAGGTGCAGTTTGCATTGGTAAAGCAATAGATGAGCTTGATGTTCTTAAAAAAGATGCAAAAGTAATAAAAGGTTATTGCACAGAACTTCATGATATCGAAAATCGTGCTGATGATGTTTATGAACACTTTATTATCGACCTTTTTGAAAATCAAAATGACGGAATTGAGTTAATCAAAACTAAAGAAATAATGTACGAACTCGAAAAAGCTACAGATATGGCTGAGTACGTTGGTAAAATCATAAAAACAATTATTGTCAAATACGCATAATAAAAAATGAGACTACTAATAGCAATTGTAGTCCTCGCGCTTCTGTTTGATTATATTAACGGATTTCACGATGCGGCTAATTCAATTGCAACTATAGTATCAACCAAAGTTCTGACTCCATTCCGAGCCGTAATTTGGGCTGCCGGCTTTAATTTCCTGGCTTTCTTTATAGCCAAATATATAATAGGGGAATTTGGTATAGCCAATACTGTTTCTAAAACAGTATTTGAGCAATATATCACACTCCCCGTTATTTTTTCCGGCATACTGGCTGCAATTTTCTGGAACCTGGCTACCTGGTGGTTTGGAATACCATCTTCTTCTTCTCATACTCTAATCGGTGGATTTGCAGGGGCTGCGATAATAAGCAGCGGTTTTAAGGCTATTCATCTAGGTGTAATTTTAAAAATAGCTTCTTTTATATTTCTTGCGCCACTTATAGGTTTTATAATATCTACTCTTCTGACTATACTCATTATGAAGATTTGCAAAAAAGGCAATCCTCACAAAGTAAATAAATGGTTCAGGAGGTTGCAATTGGTTTCTTCGGGACTATTTGCGATAGGATTTGGCCTTAACGATTCTCAGAAAGTTATGGGTATAATTGGTGCAGCAATGATAGCTGCTCATGCTCAGGGTATAAGTATGGGTATAGAACGTTTTGACCAAATACCCGACTGGGTGGCGTTTTCCTGTTTTACTGCAATCGCACTGGGCACTATGACCGGAGGCTGGAAAATCGTGAAAACAATGGGCTCTAAAATAACAAAAGTAACCTCGCTCGAAGGTGTTGCCGCCGAAACCGCTGGTGCAATAACCCTTTACCTGACAGAATTCCTTAAAATACCTGTTAGCTCAACTCACACAATAGCAGGAGCAATTATTGGTGTAGGTGCTGTTAAAAGATTGTCTGCCGTAAGATGGGGCATTACAAAAAATTTACTCACTGCATGGATACTAACAATTCCTGTAAGTGCGGTTCTGGCAATGATTATATATTTGCTTATCGGGTCACATCTTTATTAAAATGAACTACAAGTTATTAATTATTGTATTAGTATCACTATCAGTTATTTCTTGTAAAAAGACAGAAAAAAAAGAAGAAATAAACTTAAGTCATAAATCAGTTTCACAGGCTTATAAAGCTCCTTCAATACCAAACGTTATTACAGACCCAGCTTTGAAAGCAGATTATGTAATGACTCATTACTGGGACAATTTTAATTTTGCAGATACCTCGGTATTAAAAACCAGAATGCCTGAACAGGCTTTTGTTGATTTCTTACATGTTTGTAACAGTATAGAAGAGGAAATTTCTTTAACAGGTTTTAATTATCTGACAAAAAAGGCCGTTGTAAATATTTCGACTTTGCATCATTTTCTGAAACTAGGTGACAGATATTTGTACGATCCCAATTCT
>CAZFUO010000308.1:0-2871 GCA_964522065.1 uncultured Bacteroidales bacterium
TCTTCGATAAGCCATCTTAAAAACAACCTGATAGAAGCACTCGAAGCCACCACCAACAAGGCAATCATCAGACTGTCAAGTATTTTGGTCTGTACAGGATCTTTCAGCTGCTCAGGCTTTAGTCTGAATCCTTTTGGCAATGGCATATTTTTCCCAAGTTCCATAGGAGGTAATCCCGGACCAATCTCCATTGGAGGCATCCTCCTTACTTTCCCAGCCTCCACATCTTTCCAGATTAGAGTATATACAGTCAGAAAAACAGCAACAACCAAAAATACACTCGAAAAATAACTGAAATACTTTTTCCTTATCAAAAACAGTGGAACAAGTATAAAAGTATTTACAAGAAAAATAACCAGAAAAGCCGAAATGTCTAACCAAGACTCAAATACATTCTCCCATATCACATTACCATACAACCTGTTATATAATACCGGAACCGCGAAAATCACAATCCACACAATTATATAAATCAGGTTCTCGAAAAGTCTGATTTTTAAGTAAGAACCATTTTCCTTTGGTTTAGTCATAATAATATTGTTGCTGTCAGCCTGCAAAGAAAGAAAAAAATAGATATACATCAATAAAAATGTTGAGCTATTTCAGTTTGAAAGCTGTCCGGCCAAAAGACGATTTTCTTTATTCTGAGCAATAGCCAACCTAACTTTGCAGTATCAAAATTTAAAAACTAAAAGTTATGTTATACACTAATTTAAAACATCTTCTTACAGCCGATCAACATCAGGCAGCTATCACTGAAAACGAAAACGTAATGGTAATTTGCGGTCGCATGGGACCAATGTGTATTCCTGTTTACGGCATTGCCGAAGAACTCGAAGAAAAATACAAACATGTTCAATTTTATGATATGGAGTTTGACAACCCGGAGTCTCATGTTATTCGTAATCTTCCTGAAGTCAGAGGTTTCATGGGTATTCCATTTACTATCTATTACAAAAACGGGAAAGTCGTAAAAGCGACATCAAGCATTCAGTCAAAAGCACAGGTAACAGCAATTCTGGACGAAAATTTCGGATAAAATTTACGAAACCACTTCAGACAAAACCCGGTTAAAATAAAACAACAATGGATAACAGTCATTACGATGCAATAGTGCTCGGGGCAGGTCCTGCAGGATTAACTGCAGGCATCTACCTTTCGAGAGCCAAAGTCAGAACATTAATTATAAGCGAAGGCCCGGTAGGAGGCCAAATGATACTTACTCATGAAATAGCCAACTACCCCGGAGTTGAAAGTATCAGTGGCTATCAGCTGGCCGGTATTATGAAAAAACAGGCACTGAGTTTTGGATGTAAGATTATTGCAAACGAAACCATCAATAAACTCGATTTGGTGTCACCTACAAAAAGTATCTTTTTGGCTGATGGTAGCAGTTACACTTCAGACGCAATAATTATTGCTTCAGGTGGTCGATCTAAAACTATTGGAGTTCCCGGTGAAAATCAATTTAAAGGTAGGGGCATTTCGTATTGCGCTACCTGCGATGGCGATTTCTTTACAGGTAAAGAAATAGTAGTGGTTGGAGGTGGAAATACGGCTCTCGAAGAAGCGGTTTCGTTGACAAAATATGCAACCAAAGTTACTGTTATACATCGTCAGGATAGTTTTAGCGCATACGAACATGCAGTGGCAGAAGCCAAAAAAAATGAAAAAATAAACTTTCTGATGAACACTGTTGTTACTGCATTTCATGGCGATGAAAGTCTGAGAAGTGTTGATATAAAGAATGTTGTTACCGGTCAAAACTCAACTCTGAGCACAGATGGAGCCTTTGTATTTATTGGATATGTTCCAAATACTGAAGGATTTAAAGATATTGTTGACATGAACGATTATAATGAGATTAATGTAAATAGTGATATGTCAACGAGTATACCCGGTGTTTTCTCAGCAGGAGACAACACTACAAAAATTTACAGGCAAATAACAACAGCAACTGCAGATGGCACAATAGCCGCACTCAGCACAGCAAAATTCTTACAAGATCTCAGCGCCGCCAAGTCTTTACAAGATCTCAGTGCCGCAAATAATAATTAAATAATTAAAAAAATGAAGACAGCTTTAATAATAATCGGAGTCATAGTACTGGCTTTTATAGTACTAAATATCATAGCCAGAAAGCAAATGAAAAATATACCATCAGTTGCTGACAATCAGAAAATACTGACACTAACTGATAAGAATTTTCAAAATCTCACTAAAAATAAAATCGTTTTGGTTGACTTCTGGGCTGCCTGGTGTGCACCCTGCAGAATGATGGCTCCGGTATTAAATGATCTTGCTGACGACCTTGATGGAAAGGAAGTGGCTGTTGGTAAAGTAAATATCGAACAATATCAGTCTCTCGCCAAAAAATACAACATACGAAGCATACCGACAATGGTGATTTTTAAAAACGGAGTGGAAGTAAGCCGGTTTTCGGGAGTTAGAAATAAGGAGTATCTGAGGAAGGAGTTGGAGCGAATTTAGGGATAAGTTTTTAGTGATAAGTGATAAGTTTTTAGTGATCGCTGATATCTAATGATTTATTGTTTTGTTTCAGGGTCGTTTTGTTAAACTGACTATCCTTTTTCAAAGAAGTCGATTTAGACGTCGTCTATAGAACACCCCCGCTTTTTGTATAGACGACGTCTAATCAGCATTTTTAAAAAAACACATAGTGACCTGGATTTTATATTATTCCAAATACCTTAAAATGAAATCTTTGCCACATTGCAAGATATAATACCTGCATTTCTGCATCCGAATTGCATTTAGGCGTAACCGCCCGACTTTTAACAAACAAAGTTATTGCCTCTCACTAAACACTAAACACTAAACACTAATCACTAAACACTAATCACTAATCAC
>CAZFUO010000309.1:0-2867 GCA_964522065.1 uncultured Bacteroidales bacterium
CAATTTTTTCCTGAACTTATAAAAAAACAACACGTTTATATTTTACAAACTCCTTTGTTCAGAGTCAGAAATAAAAAAGAAGTTATTTATTGTTATTCTGAAGAAGAGAGAGTAAATGCAATTGAAAAGCTTGGACCAAATCCTGAAATAACAAGGTTTAAAGGATTAGGTGAGATTTCACCAGATGAGTTCAGGCATTTTATTGGTAAAGATATTAAACTCGAAAGAGTTAGCCTTAGAAAAGAAGATGTTGTAAAAGAATTACTTGAATTTTACATGGGTAAGAACACTTCAGAAAGGCAAAATTTTATAATTGACCACTTAGTTACTGACGTTGACTGATATGAAAATAGCTATACTTCCGGGCACATTCGATCCATTTACAACAGGACATGCATCTTTGGTAGAAAGAGGCCTGGAGTTATTTGACAAGATTGTAATTGCAATTGGTATTAATTCCGAGAAAAAAAGTCTTTTTACTCTTGAAGAGAGGATATTACAAATAACAGAATGCTATAAGGATAATGACAGGATTGAGGTTTGCTCTTATGATGGGCTTACTGCCACTTTTGCTAAAGAAAAAGGAATAAATTTTATTCTCAGGGGCATGAGGACTCTTGGTGACTTTGAGTATGAAAGACTTCTTGCTGACGTAAATAACAAAATATCAGGCATCGAAACTATTTGTCTTTTCACAGAGCCTGAACTATCGTATGTTCAGTCTAATGTAGTGAGAGACCTATTAAAAAACCACCAGGATATAAGTGCTTTCGTACCTCAGCCAGTTCTGGAACTTATAAAAAGAAAGAAATGAAAAAAACACTTTTATGCCTTGCTTTTATTGTTGGGGCAGTTTTGCAACTGACAGCTCAGCTAAATGTAGGACCGGCTGCCAATAAAATGAGTATGGCTTTATTTGCAATAAAAAATCTCTATGTTGAAGATGTAAATGAAGGCAAACTGGTTGAAGAAGGTCTTAAAGCGATGATTAAAACATTAGATCCGCATTCGGCTTATATGACTGCAGACGAAATGAAAGATATGAACGAACCTTTACAAGGAGGGTTTGATGGTATTGGTATTTCATTTAATATGCTGAATGACACGTTGTTTGTTGTAGAGGTTATTGCCGGAGGACCATCTGAAAAAGCAGGACTTTTACCAGGAGACAGAATTATTTTGGTTAACGACGAAGCCATTGCCGGTGTAAAAATGCCAAACAGCCAGGTAATGAAACGTCTGAAAGGTCCTAAAGGGACTATGGTAAATCTGAAAATTAAGCGTCGCGGTTTTGCAGATTTGCTTGAATTTAAAATTAAGAGAGACAAAATACCTTTTTATAGCGTTGATGCTTCATTTATGATTGATAAGAAAATCGGCTATATTATTATAACCAGATTTGGAGCCAGCACCATTGAAGAGTTCAGAAAAGCATTTAACGAGCTTAAAGCTCAGGGCATGACCGATCTTGTACTCGATCTTCAATCTAATGGCGGAGGTCTTATGAATGCAGCAACAGATCTTGCAGATGAATTCCTTTCTGAGGGCAAACTGATTGTTTATACAGCTGGTAAAAATAGTCCCAGAATGCAGAGCAATGCAACTAAAAATGGTCTCTTCGAAACCGGAAGGTTGGTTGTACTTATAGATGAATACTCTGCTTCTGCAAGTGAGATTGTTTCAGGAGCGGTTCAGGATTGGGACAGAGGTGTAATAATTGGTAGAAGAAGTTTTGGAAAAGGTTTGGTTCAGAGGCCGGTACCACTTCCGGACGGATCATATTTGAAACTTACGGTTTCGAAATACTTTACTCCTAGCGGCAGATTTATTCAGAAACCTTATGAAGATGCTGAAAACTATAGTAAAGATTTGATTGACAGATATAACAGGGGTGAAATGCTTCACGAAGACAGCATTCATTTTCCAGATTCTCTAAGGACACAGACTCTGGTAAATAAGAGGAAAATCTATGGTGGTGGAGGTATTATGCCAGATATTTTTGTCCCGATAGATACTAACAGAATGACAGCCTTACACAGAAAATTATCTGTAAGGGGTATTACAAACAGGTTTAGTATGCAGTATGTTGATGAACACAGGAAAGAACTGCAGTCACAATACCCTGAACCTAAAGATTTTATTGACAACTTTAAAGTGTCTGACAGCATTTTAAGTGGCTTGCTGAAATTGGCTGAGGATGAAAAAATTGCAATAGACGAAACTGATAAAAACTCAGATAAGACATTGTTGGCAAAACAGCTAAAAGCTAACATGGCCAGAGATTTATGGAGAACTTCTGAATACTACAAAGTTATGTGGGATGAAAATGAGTCTCTGAAAAAGGCAATTGAAATACTAAAAGATAAAAAAGCTTACGAAGAAATCCTGAAAAAATAGTATGAGTGTAATTGATAGCATTAAATCTGGTAAAGGGACTGCATTCTCGTTTGAGTTGCTGCCTCCTTTAAAAGGAAATAGTACAGAAAGCGTTTTTAAAACTATAGACGCATTAAAAGAGTTTAATCCGAAATATATAAATATTACTACTCACAGAAGTGAGATGGTTTATCGTCAGTTGCCTAATGGTCTTTTTGAAAGAGTAGCAGAAAGGCACAGACCGGGTACAGTTGCTGTAGCTGCAGCTATTATGTACAAATATGATATCCCCGTGGTTCCGCATGTTTTGTGTAGCGGATTTACCGAAAGTGAAACTGAATATGTTCTGATTGATTTGAAATTTTTAGGCATAACCGATTTATTACTACTTCGTGGCGACAAAGCAAAACACGATAAATCTTTTATACCTACGGGGCATGAACATGCAACAGATTTACAAAAACAGGTTAACACTTTTAATGATGGCTATT
>CAZFUO010000310.1:0-956 GCA_964522065.1 uncultured Bacteroidales bacterium
TAGAGATTTAATTTTTAAAAAAAGAAAGAGAGAGATGAAAGATGAATAAAAAATTACAAGAATTAAGAAGAAAATTAACTGCAAAGTTAAAAGAAGCGAGAACTGCAATTGATTCAGGAAATATTGAAGAAGGTCAAAAATTAACAAATGAAGCAGAGAGTATTAAGAAAGAAATTGTGTTAGAAGAACAAATGTCAGAGCTTGAAGATGTTGTAGATGACACAAAAGTAACAGAACCAGAAGATGCTACACGTAGTGAAAAGAAAAAATTAGAATCTAGAAACGTGTTAACAAGATTTATTCAAGGTAAAAAATTAACCGTTGAAGAAAGAGATATCTTGGTAGAAACTACTGATCCACTAGAAGACCAAAATAGTGTTGCAGTAATAGTTCCAGAAGATATTTATACTGAGATAAATGAATTAAAAAGACAATATAAACCATTAAAGCAATATGTTGATGTTCAAACAACAGGAACAACAAGTGGAACATTCGTTTATGAGAATGGCGACAGTATAGAACCATTAGTTGATTTGACCGAAGGAACTGAAATTGGTGAGTTAACTTCTCCTACATTAAAACAAAAAGGTTTTGCAATTAAAGATAAAGGTGGGATTCTACCAATCTCAAACACATTATTATCAGATGAAAAAGGTGGACTATGGAAATATATTATGAAATGGTTTACTAGAAAATCAGTAATAACTGACAATAAGAAGATTTTAGATGTCTTAAAAGCAAATGGTATTAAACTAGATTGCTCTACTCCGGAAGAAGTAAAGAGTGCTATGAATACTAAACTTGATCCAGAGTTAATGAAAGGAACAGTAATAATCACAAATCAAAACGGATTTAATATTATGGATAACTGGGCTGATGCAGTTGGCCGTCCACTATTACAACCAAATCCAACCGAACCAACAAAGAAAATGTTCAATGGTGTAAATATTGAAGTT
>CAZFUO010000310.1:966-2149 GCA_964522065.1 uncultured Bacteroidales bacterium
CCATCAAGCGTTCTCTTCAACGTGAGTATTTCGATATTGAAGTTTATTCAAACGGGAATATACCAGATGCTGCAGGAAAGAGTCCTGTGTATATAGGTAATCTTGAAGAAGCAGTAAAATTCATGGATCGTGAACAAATGATTATAGCTGTTTCAAAAGAGGCAGGGTTTACTAAGAACTTGACTTTAATTCGTGCTATTCAAAGAGATGATGTTGTAACTAAAGATGAAAAAGCATACTTAAATATCAACCTATCAGCACCTACTGAAAACAGAGTAGTTCATGTTAAACAAGTAGTTGAACCAGCACCAGAAACTCCACCAACAGGTGAATAAAAATGATAAGGGGTGGTTATATTGATAACGCTAGAAGAAACTAAAAGTTATTTGCGAATTGATTTTTCAGATGATGATGTTTTTATTGGCAAACTGATAAAAGCATCTGAACGATATATTAAAAATGCAGTAAGTGATTATGAATCAAACGAATTAGTGGATATTGTTCAACTGCTCCTTATTCAACATTGGTATTATAATCGCTCCCTTATGGGGAAAATACCCAATAACTTTGCCCACGGAATAGATGCAATTCTATTTCAAGAAAACTATAAAGTAAAGGAAGAAACATCGGATGAATCCGGGTAAGCTAGACAAAAAAATAGAAATATTAGAACGCATTATAACAACCACATCGAGTGGTGATGAACAAATAGAAACTAGAAATATTAGAAATTGTTTTGCTAATGTTGAGAATAAAATAATAAAAGCAATAATTGAAGACAATAAGTTTGTAAGTCGGATTGAAGTTAATTTTACAATATTGAATTGTAAAAACTTTGAGATAACGACTGAAGAATATATTATTAAGTGGAACAATAAAATCTTTAAAATCATTGATATTGCAAATGAAGAACCTTATCTAAAAATTATAACAAAAGAGGATAAGTAACATGGCAAGAATTACATTTGATGGGATTGATGATATGATGAAAGACTTAAAAGATATGTCTAAACTGCTTGATAGCGGTTCAGTTGATTCGGCACTTTATGATGCGATACAACCAGCATATAAAAGAGCGAAATCAACGGCTGCTAGAAACAAGAAAGGACATATTGGAAAATATGGCGATGGTCATATGGCTGATAATATACCACTAAAGTTAATACGAGATGGTAAAACAAGA
>CAZFUO010000310.1:2159-2839 GCA_964522065.1 uncultured Bacteroidales bacterium
ACTTCAAATAAGAATTACCCAAAACAACCTTTCTTATATAAATCAATGAAAAAAGAGAAAAAAGTTTGCTTAAATATTTTTAGTGAAAGAATAAGGGAAATGTTGAAATTATGACAATAAAAGAAAAGATTAATAATGCTTTAAAACCAATTGGATTACCAATAGGGCATAGATACATAACTGAACCAAAAAATGCGTTTTATATTACCTATTTTATTTATGATATAGAGTACGAAAGGTATGATGATAAATTATACATATCATCATATACAGTACAAGTTGATTTATGGGCGAAGTCTGGGGAATATCAAGAATATGAAATTCAAATCAAATTGGCAATGGAAAATGCTGATTTTTATTTGGATGAAGAAGAAGAATTATACGAGTTTGATACAAAGTTATTCCACAAGGGAATAAGATTTATTTTAGAAAATTTAAAGGAGGTCGAATAGACTATGGAAAAAAACACACCAAGACAAATTGGCTTGAAAGATGTTCATATCGCACTTTTAACAAGTGATGGACCAGCAGGGACAGTATATGAAGAACCAATCAAGATAGGCCGTGCAATCACTGCTAAAATTACACCAAATGTAACAAGTGAGGCAGTGTATAGTGATGATTCAATGGAAGATGAGTTAAAAGCACCACCAGTAATTGATGTAGAAATTGAGCAATCA
>CAZFUO010000311.1:0-2827 GCA_964522065.1 uncultured Bacteroidales bacterium
AGAATTTCTGTATTACATTGATAAGGTAAAAAACAGAAGGTTAAACCCCGGATATTCTTCATATACTCCTCAGTTGTTTATAACTCAACTACCTGTAGAAACTTACGGTGCTTTACAGGAAAAACTTTTCAGATTTAAAGGTTTCTCAGTTCAAAGCAGAACATTAAGGTCGTATCTTAAGCCAATTGCAGCTCATGCATTGGGTTATGTAGCTGAAGTAAACAGAAAAGATCTTGATGAAGATGAATATTATGTTTCAGGTGATTATAGTGGAAGGTCGGGTATAGAAAAAACATATGAAAAGCATCTTAGAGGCATAAAGGGAACGCTTGTTTTGCTTAGAGATGCTCATGGAAGAGTAAAGGGCCGATTTGATAAAGGAAAAAAAGACATAAAGGCAGAGCCGGGTAAAGATTTAACTTTATCGATAGACATGCAGCTTCAGGAATATGCCGAGCAGCTTATGCAAAATAAAAGAGGTGCTATAGTTGCAATTGAGCCTTCAACAGGTGAGATTCTGGCTTATGTTTCAGCACCAACATATGATCCTGCTTTATTAAGTGGTAGAGAACGATCAAAGAATTATAAATTGCTCGAATCATCTCCTCAAAAAATCTTTCTGAACAGGCCTATTCAGTCTAACTACCCTCCGGGCTCTACCTTTAAACCTGCTCAGGCTCTTGTTTTGCTTCAGGAAGGTATTATTTCTCCACAAACCTATTTTGGTTGTGCCATGGGTTATTATTATACTTCCAGACACAAGGTGGGATGTCACGCACATGCTTCTCCACTTTCACTGGCGCCTGCTATTGCAAATTCGTGTAACGCTTATTTTTGTGCCGGTTTCAGAGCTATGATGGACAATAGGAAAAAGTATAAGAATATTCAGACATCTATGGATACCTGGAAAGATCATATGGTAAGTATGGGATTTGGTTATAAATTGGGTGTTGATATTCCTTACGAGAAAAGAGGTATGATACCAAATAGTAATTATTACAACAAATGGTATGGTGAAAAAGGCTGGAGAGGTGCAACTATAATATCAAACGCTATAGGTCAGGGAGAAATATTGACAACACCTATGCAGATAGCTAATTTTTGTACAACTATTGCTAACAGAGGATGGTATATAACTCCACATTTAGTAAAAAAAATAGAAGGTGAAAAAATTGACACTCTATATTCAAAGAGGCATGTTACCACGATAGATTCAGCGCATTTTAAGCCAATTGTAGAAGGAATGATTGGGGCGGCTTCTCACGGTACAGCAGCAAGTGTACAGATACCAGGTATTACAGTTGCAGGCAAGACCGGAACCGCACAAAACACAGGTGCACCTGACCATTCTATATTTATGTGTTTCGCACCCGTGGAAAAACCAAAAATTGCAATGTTGGTTTTTATTGAAAATGGAACATTCGGTGCAACATACGCTGTGCCTATGGCCAGTTTACTTATTGAAAAATATATTAATGGCAAGGTTGCTGATAATCGTCTGTGGATTGAAGAAAGATTGCTAAAAGCTAATTTGTTGGATTATGTACCAAGATGATAAAACAAGTATCTGGAAATCGGTAGACTGGATTATACTGGTAGTCTATGCATTGTTGTGCATAATTGGCTGTCTTAGTATATATGGTGCCAGCTATGATTTTGAGAATCCGGGCTTTTTTGATTTCGATCAAAGATCGGGAAAGCAATTTATATGGTTTGCACTTGCCATGGTTATTGGGCTGGTGATATTGTTACTTGACTCAAATTTCTTTTTCAACTGGTCATTTATTTTTTATTTTGCAATGCTTGGCTTGCTGGCGATAACGATTTTTGTCGGATCAGACATAAAAGGATCAAATTCATGGATTGTTTTGGGCCCGTTTCAGGTACAACCTGCAGAGTTCTCAAAATTTACGACAGCACTTGCACTGTCAAGATTTATGGGATCGTATAATTTCAATTTGAATAACAACAGAAATATTATGTTGATTTCACTTATGATATTAACACCTATGTTTCTTATTTTCATGCAAAATGAAACCGGTTCTGCACTTGTATTTGCATCATTAATGCTAATGCTTTACAGAGAAGGAATGCCAGGATTTATACTATTTGCGTTTTTATGTTTAGCAGCATTTTTTGTACTTGGATTGAAGTTTGCCGATACAATGATATTTTCACATACTTCATTAGGCACTTTTATAGTCTTATCACTAATTGTTATCATAGCAGCAGGTATGATGATAGTTTACAGAAGAGATTCAAAAACAGCAAAGATTATACTGGCAGTTAACGCGTTGCCAATTTTGATATCAGTAATTCTAAATTCGCTTAATCTGTTAAGCTTTAATATCAATTTAGTTCAGCTTGTTTTTATGGGTTTAACAGCCCTTTTTCTTGTATTTCAGTCATTAAGTTACAGAGTTTCGTTTTATCTGCTTGTTGCGGTTTTCTCTATATTCTCAACTGCCTTTTTATACTCTACAGAATATGCCTTCGATAAAATACTCGAACCACATCAGCAAATAAGAATTAGTGTATTGTTAGGATTGAAAGACGACCCAAGAGGTTCTAGCTACAATGTTAACCAATCAAAAATAGCAATAGGTTCTGGTGGTTTTACAGGTAAGGGCTTTTTAAATGGTACGCAAACCAAATTGAAATATGTACCCGAACAGGATACGGATTTTATTTTTTGCACAGTAGGAGAGGAGCAGGGTTTCGTAGGAGCTATTATTGTATTATCACTCTATCTGACTTTGTTACTAAGGCTAATGTTTCTTGCTGAAAGGCAAAAGTCGGCCTTCTCACGCATTTACGGCTATTGTGT
>CAZFUO010000312.1:0-2809 GCA_964522065.1 uncultured Bacteroidales bacterium
TTTGAAATACCTCCGATTACATCTATCAAAACGTCAATACCTTTTTTCAATGCAACAGGGTTACAGGTGCCTTACAATTTACCAGTTGGAGCAACAAATCTGAGTGGAAAAATTGTAGTCAATCTGCCTGATTTTGATACAAACATGATGTCAGTCGACAGTATACTTCTAAAAAACACCATTATGCGAATGGTTTTCAACACTGAAAATCTGCTTGTAAATACAGATAAAACAGATGCTGTTATTACTTTCACACCAGCTGACAACAACGCCGAGTATTTTTTTAATAATAAAAAGGAAACTTCTTGGAGCATAAACGTTGGCACACCAAAAGAAATTGAGATCAGAAAAATCAAAATAAAGGGTTATTCTAAAACTCTTACTTTTAACTGGACAGCCAATGTAAATGTCAAATCTGCAGGAGGACTAGTAGCAACAGGTGCCGAGCAAACATATATCGAGATAAATACATCATTCTCAGGCACTGCTTTCAAAAAAGTTTGGGGTAGAGTTAACTACTCTTTAGCAGGAGCGGTTCCGGAATTAGACTTTAACGCATTTGGAGATTTAATGTCTCAAAATGATGTTCTCACACTTTATAATCCTACAATAAAAGTTATATCTACCTCAAACACAGGCATACCTTTTAATGTCGCACTTAATGTTTCAGCAAACAACAGCACTACAGGAAGCACCTCTGCATTGACCAACACTAATTTCTACCTGTTGCCGGCAGAAAACGAAACTATTCTTAAAACCAACACGTTCTTAATGAATAAGGACAACGGAACCGCTAATATGTTTAAAATTAATCCTGACCGCATAAGGATGTCTTACAATATCAGTTCTGATGTTAACTCTGCTTCTAATCATTTTATTACTGACAACAATCAGTTTGATTTAAAATGGAAAATTGAGGTGCCTATGCAATTTGGCAAAGGTTTAAGTTTCAACTATGTTAAAACTATTGATTGCCCGCTTGACGGACTTGAAAAAATAACCGATCAGGATGAAAATATGGAGGTTGCTTTGACTTTAGATGTTAAGAACAGATTGCCTCTTAATATAGTTATTAAGCTGACTGCTCTTGACAAAGACAGCACAGCACTATTTACAACTCAATCTGACGTTATTGCAGCTGCAGAAGTTGATGCAGCAAGCGGTTTCGCAAAATCAGCTACAACAACATCCACACAACTAAAACTTACATCCGAACAGGTTGAAATGCTAAGAAGAACAGAAAAATTCGGAATAGGATTTACCGTTACTACAGGCCAGACCTACAACTTTGTAACAGTACAGCCTGAAGATAATATTGAAATAAAAATCGGAGCAAAAATAACAGGCGGAATCAGGTTTGATTTAAACAATTGAAAAAATGAAAAATAGAGTTCTAAAAGCAACAACATTACTAACACTAATTTTAACCGGATTAGCAAGTAGTAATATTTGTGCCCAAAACACAAATTCGCTTTACTTTCTGGAAAACTCCCCCATAAATTCCAGATTAAACCCTGCCATGGCCCCAAAATATACAGGTTTTGGTATCGGTCTAAGCAATTTCTCATTTTCTTTTCAATCGGACATAGCTGTTAACGATTTATTTTACCCTGGCGACAACGGTGAGTTATATACTTTTATGCACCCCGAAGTAGATAAAGATATGTTTCTGTCGAGGTTGAATGACAATAGTATGGTTAAAACCACATCATCCATAGATCTGTTTAATCTTGGAGTTCGAATTAACAGAAAGCATTACATATCAGTACACACAGGAATTAATTTTGATTTTGGAGTAGGTATTCCAAAAGATGCTTTCAGACTATTACTAAAAGGTATGGAAACCGACCAGGCAGTTACAAACTTTGATATGAGCAAACTTAGTCTGGACGCCATGGTTTATTCAAAAACTGGTGTTTCATTTGCCACAAGCCCATCAGAGTTCATCTCAATTGGTGTAGGTGTAAACAGACTTCAGGGATTTGCAAACATAAATATGGGTTTTGACAAATTTACAGTAGATGCATCTCAAACTCAGTGGAATATTATCTCAAAAGGATACTTTCAATTTACCGGACCCGAAGAAGTCGCTTTTACTTATTCTGAAGACGGATATTTAAACGGTATTGAAAGCGGTTTTGAAATGAACTCATCGGGAGAATTATCTAACACAGCAAATTCAGTCTCTAAAGTAGGAAGCGGATATTCTGTCGATTTAGGTGTAACAATCAGACCCATAGACATTTTAAAACTATCAGCATCTCTCACAGATATTGGTTCGTTAAACTGGAATAAGGAATATATACAGAGAGCTAAGTCTGACGGATCGTTCACATACGACGGAACCGACCTGAACGAACTGGTAAACAACGATTCACAACAAGATGACGGAATAAAACTGGACGAAGAACTACAACAGCTCACTCACTTCACTAAAGATGTAAATGTCGATTCTTACAAAAGCAAGCTTACCACAAAGCTAAACATAGGTGCAGAGTTAGGAAGTCAGTTCAGCAAGATCACACTTGGAGTACTTTCACAAACAGGATTTGCTTCAAACGGAAAATATACAGACCTGATGGTTGCCGCAAACTTCAAACCAGGCAGCCTCATACAGGCAGCACTCACCTACTCTCTTTTACACGGCGAAACCAATTCTTTCGGAGCCGCTGCTAACATCAAACTATTATTTTTCAATCTGCACTTATCAGCAGACTACATTCCAACCACCTACACCACAAACATGATGCCCGTAGGCAATTCATACTATAACATGCAGATGGGGTTGAATTTTATGTTCTGAAATAGA